>JBIJBN010000013.1:0-15029 GCA_044345175.1 Luteolibacter sp. | reverse complement strand
CTGGATGTGCGGCCTGGTTGCAGGGTGCGGGTGCCATTGCGCCGCAAATCCGCGACGGGCACGGTGCTCACGCTGGAACCACCGGCTCAGGCGGACTTCGCATTGCGCGAGCTGGAATCCCTGATCGATCCGGAACCGCTGATCACGCCAGTGCTGTTGCGCATGGGTGAATGGATCGCGGATTACTACGGCTGCGGCATCGAAACCGTGATCCGTTCGCTGCTGCCGGAGGCGGTGAGATCGGAGGAAAACTCCGCCAAAACCCGCCGTGTGGCGGTGATGGACGCGACGCCTGATCCGGCCATGCTCGAGAAACTCGCCAGACGCGCGCCGCGCCAGCATGCGATCCTGCAGCTGCTTGCCGCCGCCGCGGACCGGCGCCTGCCTGTGGCGGACCTGGGAGATGGCGCGGCGGCGGCGCTCAAGAGCATGGAGAAAGCCGGACTGCTGCGCCTCGTGACGGAAGAGGTGCGCAGGGATCCGGAGGCGGATGGCACGGAGGAGGTGCTCGAATCCCCGCCGCTCGCGCTCAACCAGGGACAACAACACGCGCTGGATGCGATTCTGGAAAACCTGCACTCGCCGGATCCCAAGCCGATACTTCTGTTAGGTGTCACCGGCTCCGGCAAGACCGAGGTTTACCTGCAGGCCGCGCGCAAGGTGATCGACGCCGGCAGGACCGTGCTCGTGCTGGTGCCCGAGATCTCCCTCACGCCGCAGACGGTGCGGCGCTTCAAGGCGCGCTTCGCGGCGATGCAGGACCAGGTGGCGGTGCTGCACTCGAACCTCTCACAGGGAGAACGGTTCGACGAATGGCACCGCATCCGCCGCGGCAAGGCCCGCATCGTGATCGGCGCGCGCTCGGCGGTCTTCGCCCCGCTGCCGGACCTCGGACTGATCCTGGTGGATGAGGAACATGAAAACACCTACAAGCAGGACAGCGTGCCACGCTACCACGGGCGCGATGTGGCGGTGCTGCGCGCCGCCTTCGAGCGCTGCCCCATCGTGCTCGGCTCCGCCACACCATCGCTGGAATCATGGCACAACTCGCAAACCGGCAAATACCGGCTGCTGCGGCTCGACCAGCGCGCCGACGGCCAGTCGATGCCGCTGATGCGCGTGGTGGACATGAGGCTGGAGGCCGCCAAACACAAGGGCGGCCCCGCCGTGCTCTCGGACAAACTCCGCACCGCCCTCGCACAGCGGTTGGAAAAAGGCGAGCAGGCGATCCTTTTCCTGAACCGCCGCGGCTTCGCGCGCTCGCTGCAATGCCCGCGCTGCGGCCATGTCTGCCAATGCCCTCACTGCGCCGTGGCGCTCACCTACCACCGCACCGACGAGCGGCTCGTCTGCCACGTCTGCGGCCACCAAGGCATCGTGCCGCGCAAATGCCCGGAGTGCAAGGACCCCGCCATCATCCTCCAGGGATACGGCACCCAAAAGGTCGAGGAAATCATCGCCAAAACCCTGCCGCAGGCGAGAATCGCGCGCATCGATGCCGATGCCATGCGCCGCAAGCACGCGCTGCGCGACACCCTCGGCGACTTCAAGTCCCGCAGGATCGACATCCTCATCGGCACCCAGATGATCGCCAAGGGCCTGCATTTCCCCAATGTCACGCTAGTCGGCATCCTCAACGCCGATCTCGGCCTGCATGTGCCGGACTTCCGCGCCGGCGAGCGCACGTTCCAGCTCATCACCCAGGTCTCGGGGCGCGCGGGCCGCGGCGAGCTGCAGGGCGAGGTGATCGTGCAGACCTTCACGCCGCACTCACCCTCCATCCAATACGCCCGCAAACACGACTTCGACGGCTTCAGCGAACAGGAATTGGAAATCCGCAGGCAGTTCCTGTTCCCACCCTACACGCACTGCGCGGTGCTGACGGCCCGGTCCACCCACGAGCGGCGCGCGGAATTCACCCTGCGCACGCTGCACCTGCGGCTGGCCGAAAACCTGCCGGATGAAATCCTGTTAGGCGAACCGCTGCCCTCGCCGCTGGTCAAGGCACACGGCCAGTTTCGTTTCCAGCTGATGCTGCGCGGCCCGCGCGGCCGCACCCTCGGCCGCCATGTCCGCGGCGTCCTCGCCCGCACCCCGCTGCCGGACGACGTCACCGTGGTCCTCGACATGGACGCGCTGGATTTCTCATGAACGCGGAGCATGCGGCAACACCGCCGGTGATGGTGAAAAGCGTGCCGGACGTGTTTGGCCTTGATCGGATGGAACGATCTGACAGACGTGGGTGATGCCTGCGGTTTCATGTGATGGATCCGGCGGGCGTGAGTTTTCCCATCATCCATTCCCCGCGATGAAATCCCCGGATCCGGCGTTGTTCCCGCATGTTGTTTCAAGCCCGTCGGGTCTGCGTGTGGAGTGCCTGTCCAACGGCTGCATCCGCCGGATGGATCACGGCGACATCATGCTCAACCTGTTTCCGGCCGGCGTGGCCGGCGGCGGTGTGTCGAACATCCACCTGCGCGTGAAAGGCGTGGGCGCGACCCCGCTGCTGGGGCCGCAAAGCCCGTCGCTCTTCGCATTCGATGCCGGCGGCATGAGTGCCGTGGGATCATGGAATGGAGTGGGATACCGCGTCGTGCTGGTGCCCGCCCGCGACGCGCCGGCCTGGTTCTGGCATGTGGAACTCCAAAACACCGGCACCCGCACCGCCGGGTGCGATTTGATCCTCACCCAGGACGTTGGTCTGGCGCACTACGCCGCGGCGCGCCTCAATGAATATTATGTGAGCCAGTATGTCGACCACACGCCGCTCCACCATGCACGCCGCGGAGTGGCGGTCGCCTCCAGGCAGAACCAGCCGATGGGCGGGCGCCACCCGTGGCTGGTGAGCGGCTCGCTCGGCCGCGCCGTGGCTTACGCGACCGACGCGCTGCAAATCCATGGCATGGCATCGCGCGCAGGCCGTCCCGCGCCGGGCATGCAATCCGGCCTGCCGGCCAAACGCCTGCAACACGAGCACTCGATGGCCGCCCTGCAGGACGAGACGGTGGTGCTGGAACCGGGCGCAAGCTGCCGCCGCGGGTTCTTCGGCTGGTTCGTGCCGGACAAACCCGCGGCGACCCGCGCGGACGACGCGGCATGCATCGATGCGGCGCTGGCGCTGCCCGAGGCGTGTTTTCCGGACCATCTGCCGGACACGCCACACGCCAGACCCGCGGCCAGCCTGTTCATGACGGCGCCGCTGTTGGAATCATTGGATCTGGATGATGACGGCGTCGCGGCGTTTTCCGGTGGTCCGCGGAAACATGAGGAACATGACGGGGAAACGCTGTTCTCGTTCTTCACCCCGGAGGACACGCATGTGGTGCTCAAGGCCAAGGAACTCTCGGTGCTGCGGCCGCACGGCCACCTGCTGCACACCGGAGCTGCGCTGGTGCCGGACGAATCCGCCCTCACGTCCACCGCATGGATGGGCGGCATCTTCCACTCGATGGTCACGCAGGGGCATGTGAGCATCAACCGCTTCCTTTCCACCTGCCACGGGTATCTCGGGCTGTTCCGCAGCCACGGCCAGCGTGTTTTCGCGGATGCGGGCGGCGGCTGGATGTTGCTAGACATGCCATCGGCATTTGAAATGGGTCCGCGGTCCTGCCGATGGATCTATCAACATGCCGGCGGCGTGATCGCGATCCGCTCCACCGCCGCCGCCGGACCGCACCGCCTGACTCTGGAAATCAAGGTGACCGCCGGACCGCCGCTGCGTTTCCTCATCTGCCATCACATCGCCATCAACGGCGACGACGGCAGCGCCGCCATTCCCGCCACATGGAAACACGACCGCGGCGGCATTTTCATCGGCGCAATCCCGGACAGCGATGTCGGCCGGCGTTTTCCGCACGGCGGCTTCCGCATCACACCGCAAGCGGGAACCGCGATCGAATCGATCGGCGGTGACGAAATGCTGTATGCCGACGGCATCCCGCGCAACGAACCCTATCTCTGTCTGGTCACCGCGCCGTGCCATGGCTGCGGGCTGGCCATCGAAGGGGAACTGACAAACAACGCGGCGCCGCCTGCAGAACAGATTCCCGCACTGGAAATCCACGCCCCCGCGGGCAGTCCGCTGGCGGAGGCGGCGGGCAGGATCGGCACCATCCACCCGTGGTTCGTCCACAACGCGCTGGTCCACTACCTCTCGCCGCGCGGGCTTGAACAATATTCCGGCGGCGGCTGGGGCACGCGCGATGTCTGCCAGGGACCGGTGGAACTGCTGTTGTCCGCCGGCTTGTTCCAACCACTGCGCGACATCCTGCTGCGCGTCTTCGCCCAGCAGAATCCGGATGGCGACTGGCCGCAGTGGTTCATGTTCTTCGAGCGCGAGCGCCTGATCCGCCCCGGCGACTCGCATGGAGACATCGTCTACTGGCCGCTGCTGGCGCTGGCGCAGTATCTCACCGCCACCGGCGACGCCTCGCTGCTCGATGCCAACGTGCCGTTTTTCCACGCGGATGGCAGCGGGGAAACGGCCAGCATCCGCAGCCATCTGGCAAGCGCGCTGGAACTGATCGGCCGCCGCATCATCCCCGGCACGCGGCTCGCCGCCTATGGTCACGGCGATTGGAACGACTCGCTGCAGCCGGCCAGGCCGGAAATGCGCGCGCGGCTGTGCAGCGCATGGACGGTCACGCTCAACCACCAGACACTCACCGCGCTGGCCGGGGCGTTCCGCGTCCTCGGCGAGGCGGAGCGCGCGCGGGAATTCGCGGACATGGCGGAGGCCGTCCTCACGGAATTCCGGCGCCTGCTGGTGGTGGACGGGGTGGTCACGGGCCTGGCCGATTTCCATGAGGATGGCGGGACCGGCTATCTGCTCCACCCGCGGGACACCTCCACCGGATTGTCATACAGCCTGCTGCCGATGATCCACGCCATCATCAACGACATGTTCACGCCGGACCAGGCGCAGGCACATCTGACAATCATCCGCAACCACCTCACGGGTCCGGACGGAGCGCATCTGTTCGACCGCCCGCTCGCCTACCACGGCGGACCGCAAACCCACTTCCAGCGCGCCGAAAGCGCCAGCTACTTCGGCCGCGAGGTCGGCATCATGTACATGCACGCCCACCTCCGCTACTGCGAGGCGCTCGCCCGCACCGGGGATGCGGAGGCGTTCTTCAGCGCGTTGTGCCTGGCGAATCCCGTGGGCATGCGCGCGCTGGTCCCGTCCGCCGCGCCACGCCAGGCGAATTGTTATCATTCCAGTTCAGACCCGGCGTTTGCCGACCGCTACGAGGCCTTCGCGCAATACGACCGTGTCGCGCGCGGCGAGGTGGCGCTCGAGGGCGGCTGGCGCGTTTATTCCAGCGGTCCGGGAATCTGCGTGCGGCTGATCACCCGGTGTTTTCTCGGAATCTCGGTCGAGCGGGACACGCTGGTCGTCGATCCGGTGATTCCGCGCGCGCTGGACGGGTTGGAGGCGGTGTTGCACATCGCGGGCAGGCGGCTGGAGGTCGGCTACCGGATCCAATCCCGCGGCCATGGCCCGCTGCGCATCATGCGGGACGGCGCGGAACTGCCATTCACACGGGAAACGAATCCCTACCGCATGGCGGGCGCGCGGATCCCGCTGGCCGCGCTGGATGCCGCGCCCGGCGGCCGCCTCACGGTGTGGCTCGGCTGAAATGGCGGACACCTCCCCCGGAAATCAGGCCGGGATGCGGTCGAGCCCGAAGGCCGCGTGCACCGCGCGGGCGGCATCCTCGATGCGCGCCTCGTCCACCGTCACCGCGATCTTGATTTCCGAAGTGGAAATCATGCCGATGTTGATGCGCGCGTCGCCGAGCGCCTTGAACATGGTGGCGGCGACACCCGAGTGCGAGCGCATGCCGATGCCCACGGCAGACAACTTGGCGATGCCGGACTCGGTCTCGATGCGCGAGTTCGACAAATCCGAGAGCAGCGGCTTGAGCGCGGCCTGGGCCTTGCCGAGGTCGCTGCTGTGCATCGTGAACGAATGGCGGGCGAAACCGTCGTGCGCGATGTTGGAGATGATCATGTCCAGGTTGATCTCCGCCGCGGCGAGGGCGCCGAGGATCCTGCCGGACATGCCGGGCTCGTCCGGAATGCCGGTGAGCGTGAGGCGCGCCTGCGAGCGTTCGATCGAGACGCCGCGGATGACGACGTTTTCCATATTGGGATGTTCTTCTAACACGAGGGTGCCGGGGTTGTCGTTGAGGGAGGAGCGGACTTCGAAGACGACGCCGAATTTCTTGGCGAACTCGACCGAGCGGGACTGCATGACCTTGGAGCCGGACGACGCCATCTCGAGCATTTCGTCATAGGAAATCTCCGGCAGCTTGCGGGCATCCGCCACGATCCGGGGGTCGCAGGTGTAGACGCCGTCCACATCGGTCAGGATCTGGCAGACATCGGCCTTCAGGGCGGCGGCCACCGCGATGGCGGTGAGGTCCGATCCGCCGCGGCCGAGGGTATGGATCATGCCATCCGGCGTGACCCCCTGGAAACCGGCGACGACCAGCGTCTTGCCCTCGTCGAGGCAGCCGCGCATGAGCGAGGGATCCATGGTCAGGATGCGGCCGCGGGTGTGTGAGCCGGTGGTCCGGATGCCCGCCTGCCCGCCGGTGATGGAAACCGCATCCACTCCAAGGTCCTGCAAGGCCATGGTCACCAGGGCGATCGACTGCTGCTCGCCGGTGGCCAGCAGCACGTCGAGCTCGCGCTCGCTGGGATGATGCGAGAGCTCGCGCGCCATCCGGATCAGGCCGTCGGTGACGCCGGACATGGCCGAAACCACCGCCACCACCTGGTTGCCCCCGTCGCGGACGCGCTTCATGCGCGCGGCGACGTTGCGGATGCGGTCGAGCGTGCCCACGGAGGTGCCGCCGTATTTCTGAACGATGAGTGCCATGGGTCGGGCGGAGGGCAGTCAAGGACATGCGGCGGGCTTTGGCAAGGATTTGGAGCGCCGCGCCCGGAGCCAGGGGCGGCGCACGCGGGCCGGAGCGCGCGGGCCGGCGGACCGAAAATGGCTGTTAGAAAAAACTCATGCCAACAGCGCGTGAAGCGCGGACGGCTCGTCGATGATCTCCACGGCGCCGGCCGCCACCAGCCGGTCGCGGTCGTGATATCCCCAGCTCACGGCGATGCAGCGCATACCTGCGGCGGCGGCGGTTTGCACATCCATTGATGAATCGCCGATCATCACGCAGTTTTCGGCGGGAGTTCCGAGCATGGCCGCGATTTCCAGCGCGCCGGCGGGATGCGGTTTGTGCGGCACGCCCTCGCGCTGGCCGAGCACGGCGGCGAACGGCACGGTGGGGAAAATACGGCGCACCATTTCCACGGTGAACTCATGGACCTTGTTGGAAAGCACGCCCATTGCCAGACCGGAGCGTTGCAGATCCCCGAGCATCGCTTGGATGCCGGGATAAACACGGGTGCCATCCGCCCAACTCAATTCATAGTCCTTGCGGTAAAGATGCAGCAGCGAGTCCACCAGCGCGGGGTCCGCTCCCGTGGGCGCCGCGCGCAGGATCAGGTTGCGCAGGCCGTCACCGACAAACCCGCGGACCCGCGCGTGCGAGTGCCCCGGCAGGCCATGGGCTGCGAGCGTGCGGTTGAGAGACGCGGCAATGCCGGGAAGGGAATCAACCAGCGTGCCATCGAGATCAAAAACCAAGGCGGGCTTCACGACGCGATGCTGGCGCAAGCGGCCGGGAAGGGGAAGCGCTCAAAAACCAACCAGGCTGACGAGTTCCACATCGCTGAAATCATCCAGCTGATCCACGGCGGACAACAGGGTTTCCGTCTCGGCGATTTCCTGGATTTCCGAAAAATCCCCGTGCGCGGCCAGCACACGGGATGGTTCCGTGACGGGAGAGGGACCGGGCAGACCGGTCATGGCAATGGCCAGGGCCGCGGCAGCGGCGGCGAGCCCGGCAAGCGGCGCCGGCGAGCAAACGCGCCTCCACCAGGGCGCGGATTGTCCGGCAAGGCGCGCGGCGCGCACCGTGTCATCCACGAAACGCGGGTTTTCCGGCACCGGAGTGGCATGATCGAGCAGTTTCCAAACGGGATCGTTTTCCCAGGAAGTGTCGTGATGGCGGGACTGGCGTTGCATGGAAGGCGATGGAATGACAACCGGACAAACCCCGGTGGCACGGAAAAGTTGCGGATTTCACACGGCACCGGCCTTGCGCCGCTGCAGGAAGAGGTCGATGCCATCCACCAACGCCAGCCAGCTGGCCTCGATGATGTTCTCGGAAACCCCGACCGTGCCCCAAGTGCTCTGTCCGTCGGTGGTGACAATCAGCACGCGGGTCCGGGCGGCGGTGGCGTCATGGCCGTCGATGATGCGCACTTTGTAATCCACCAGCGAGATGCCCGCGATTTCCGGATAAAACGCCAGCAGCGCCTTGCGCAGCGCGAGGTCGAGCGCATTGACCACGCCACGGCCCTCGGCCACGGTCAGCTCGGTGCGGCCGTTCACGGCGAGCTTGACGGTGGCCTCGCACACCGGCGGGTGGCTGTCGCTGTATTTGCGGAAGCTGGTGTGGTATTCGGTGAGTTCGAAGGGCTTGGCATGGCCGCCGAGCTCGCGGCGGATGAGCAGCTCGAGGGTGCCGCCGGCGGCCTCGAAGGAATAACCGTCGTTTTCAAGTTCCTTGACGCGCCTGAGCACGGCCTTGGCCTCCCTGGATCCCTTTTCGAGCGGCAGGCCGATTTGCTCGGCGCGCATCAGGATGTTGTCCTGGCCGCTGAGTTCGGAAACGAGGATGTTCTGGCGGTTGCCGACGCTGGCGGGCTCGATGTGCTCGTAGCTGCGGGCGTTCTTGCGCACGGCATTCACGTGCATGCCGCCCTTGTGCGCGAAAGCCGTGCGGCCGACGAACGGCGCGCGCGCGAAATGGGGGTTGTTGGAGATGTCGTCCACGAAGTAGGACAGATCGCGCAGAAGTTCGAGATGCGGGACCACCGCGAGGCCCATTTTCAACTGGAGAACCGGGATCACGGAGGTGAGGTTGCAGTTTCCGGTGCGCTCGCCATAGCCATTGATGGTCCCCTGGACCTGGACCGCGCCGGCCTTCACCGCGGCGATGGCGTTGGCCACGGCCAGTTCGCAGTCGTTGTGCGTGTGGATGCCGACAGCCGTGCCCGGGATGCGCTCCTTCACCGCCTGGCAGATCCGCATGATGTCGGAGGGCAGGGTGCCGCCATTCGTGTCGCACAGCACCAGACAGGAGGCGCCGCCCTCGGCCGCGGCCTCCAGGGTGGCCAGTGCGTGCTCCGGCGAGTCATGGTAACCATCGAAAAAATGCTCCGCATCGTAGATCACCTCGCGGCCGTGCCTGACGAGGTGGGCCACGGTGTCGCGGATCATCGCCCGGTTTTCCTCCACCGTGGTCCGCAGCACCTCGGTGACCTGCATTTCCCAGCTCTTGCCGAAAATGGTGACCACCGGCGTCTCCGCCTCCAACAGCATGCGCACCTGGGGATCCTCCTCCACCGCCACCCCCGCCCGGCGCGTGGCGCCGAAGGCGGCGAGCTTCGCGTGCTTGAGGCCGAGGCTCTTCGCCTCGCGGAAAAACTCGACATCCTTCGGGTTGGAGCCCGGCCAGCCGCCCTCGATGTAATCGACCCCGAAGGCGTCCAGCCGCCGGGCAATGCGCAACTTGTCGAGACCGGACAATTGGAACCCCTCACCCTGCGTGCCATCGCGCAGGGTGGTGTCGTAAAGCATCACGGGCTTGGCACTCATCGCCGGGGAGGCGGACGCTAGGGTCTGGGACGGGAATCGGCAAGACGGAAGAACACCGGAAGCGGGCGCGGATTTTGCCGCAGCGGACGTGAATTTGACATACCCAATCCGCCACAAGCATCCTAGAGTGGCCGCCATGCCCGAGCCCGACCCGCGTTTCAACGAATTCGTCATCCTCCAGGCCCAGAATGCCGGGCTTTTCCTCGGCCAGATCCCCCATCCCGGCACAGGCGTGAAATCCGTCAACCTCCGCGCCGCCAAATCGGTGATCGACTCGCTCGAAATGCTGGCTTCCAAAACCCGGGGCAATCTCGCAGCCTCCGAGGAGAAACTCCTCGCCACCGCCCTGCAGAACCTCATGCCACTCTACCAAGCCGCCCAGCCGCCGGACGCCTGATTTCACCCCCCGCCATCAACCCCCGTCCGGCCAATCCCATGACCTTCGAACCCTTCAACATCGGCAACGTGCCCGTGGGCGGCCCGGCGCCGTTCTTCATCCTCGGCCCCTGCGCCCTGGAATCCGAATCCTTCGCATGGGAAATGGCCCGCGCACTCAGGGAAATCTCCGGACGCACCGGCATCCGCTTCCTGTTCAAGGCCTCCTTCGACAAGGCAAACCGCACGGCCGTCGGTTCCTTCCGCGGCCCCGGCGTGCGCGAAGGCTGCCGGATCCTCGGTGAAATCGCCCGGGATCTCGACATCCCCGTCACCACCGACATCCACACCGCCGAACAGGCAGACATCGCCGCCGAACACATCGACCTACTCCAGATCCCGTCATTCCTCTGCCGCCAGACCGACCTGCTCGAGGCCGCCGCCAAAACCGGACGCGCGGTCAACATCAAGAAAGGCCAGTTCCTCGCACCCTGGGACACCGTGAACATCGCAGGCAAAATGCGCGCCTTCGGCTGCGAACGCTTCCTCATCACCGAACGCGGCACCACCTTCGGCTACAACAACCTGGTGGCCGACATGCGCTCGCTCCACTGGATCCGCAAGGAGGGCCTGCCCATCGTCTTCGATGCCACCCACTCGGTGCAGCGGCCCGGCGGCCTCGGCGCATCCACAGGCGGCGACGGCGAACTCGCACCGGTCCTCGCACGCGCCGCCATCGCCACCGGCGTCGATGGCTTGTTCATGGAGGTCCACTCGGATCCCGCCAACGCGCTGTCGGACGGCGCCAACCAAATCCCGCTCGAATTCATCGAGGACCTGCTCGTGAAATTGATCGCCATCCACCACGCGGCGCATTGAGGCGCCGCCAACCTCCTGTCTTCTGCGCCGCCTCCTTCCATCACTGATCCTGATGACGCCCGTTCTCGCGGCGGGCGCCGGCGCACCCGCGCAAACGCCGGACCAGGCGGACAGCGCGTCCGCCATCTCGCTGCTTCCCAACGGCAGCGTGATGCAGGATGTCATGCTGCCGCGCTACGACGAACAACGGCGGCTCACCAGCATGCTCAAGGCCCGCAAAATGACCATCGTCACCGACGACGTCATCGCCGGCGAGGATGTCACCATCGGCTTTTTCAACTCCGACAACAGCCCCGGCGCGCGCGTGGACATGATCACGGCCACGCTCCACAAGCCCAGTGGCCTGCTCGAGGCGCGGCGGAAAACCACCATTTCCAGCGAGCGCGTCCAAGCCACCGGCACCGCGCTGGCCTATTCACTCGGGAGCGGCGAGGGTTTTCTAACAGGTCCTGCCGCCACCGTCATCCAGTCCGCCCCAGAGACCACCATGAATTCCCGCCCCACTCCCCGCGGCGCCGCCGCGGCCGCCGCGCTGCTCGCATCCAGCGGCACGATGTCCGCCACGCCGCCCGCCCCGGTCAGCCCGCAGCAGCAATCCGCCATCGCCGCCGATGCCGCACCCGCCGCACCTGCACACGCCCGATCCAGCAGCTCGGCCAGGGAGCGCCTGCGCGACGAACTCGATGCCTCCGCGGCAGCCACCGCCGCCGCCACCGCCTTTCTCGAGCAAACCGGCGCCGCCTCCGCCGCCACCCAAGCCCCCCCGCCCGACGCCACACCGCTTGAGGTCCAGCCCGGTCCGGCCGACACCCTGATCACCTGCGACGGCGGAATCTACTTCGACGCCGACGCGGGCGTGCTGGTTTATCTCCGCAACGTGCGCGTGACGGATCCCCGCTTCTCGCTCAGCGGCGCCGGCGAACTCAAGGTCTTCCTCGGCAAAAAACCCGCGGAACCGGCGGGAAAAACCCCCTCGGACAAGCAACCCGCGATTGCCCCGGGGGCCGGATTCGGCGATGTCGAACGGATCGTCGCCACCGGCGCGGTGCGCTTCCTCCAGAAACAACCCGAAGCCGGAAAAGAACCGGTGGAGGCCAGTGGCGCGATCTTCACCTACCACCCCAAAACCGGCGAAATCATCCTCACCGGCGGCTACCCGTGGGTCAAACAAGGCAGCACCTTCATGCGCGCAAGACAACCGAACCTCAGCCTCCGCATCCAGAAATCCGGATCCTTCGTCACCGAGGGCAATTGGGACATGGGCGGCAAAATCAACCAGATCCGCTGACGCGCGGACCGCATCCCGCCTCCCATGCACGACCCGGGCTCCACCCTCAACCACACCGAAACCGCCGTCCTCTTCGCCAGCGGACTGTGCAAGACCTACGGCGGCCGCGCCGTCGTCGATGGTGTCTCAATGACCGTGCAACCACGGGAAATCGTCGGCCTGTTAGGCCCGAACGGCGCGGGCAAGACCACCTCGTTCTACATGATCGCGGGCCTCGTCCCGGCGGATGCCGGCTCGGTGTGCTTCTTCGGACACGACATCTCCGCCATGCCGATGCACCGCCGCGCCCGCCTCGGCCTGGGCTACCTGCCGCAGGAGGAGTCGGTCTTCCGCAACCTCTCGGTGCTCGACAACCTGCTCGCCATCCTCGAGACCCGGCCCGGACTCAGCCGCGCCGACCAACTCGACCGCGCGCACGACCTGATGAGCCGGTTCGGCATCACACGGCTCGCCAAGTCCCGCGCCATCACACTTTCCGGCGGCGAGAAACGCCGCCTCGCGATCGCCCGCTCGCTTTGCTCCGAGCCCAAGCTGCTGATGCTCGACGAGCCCTTCGCCGGCATCGACCCCATCGCCGTGGAGGACATCCAGAGGATCGTGCGCGAGCTCCGCGAGCGCGACGGCATCGCCATCCTCATCACCGACCACTCGGTCAGGGAAACCCTCGCCATCACCGACCGCGCCTTTCTCATCCACGACGGCCGCGTGATCCTCGAAGGAGCGTCCGACGAACTCGTCAACGATCCGATCGCGCGCAAGCATTACCTCGGCGATGATTTCCGCATGTGAAGGCACACAAACGTCCACCCGCCCGATGAGATCCCTGAAAGGCAGTGAAATCCGCCGCAGCCGCATGTCCGCGCTCTACGGAATGCTGGTCGGCCGCGCGATGTGGCTGCTGGCAGCCACCCTGCGTCTCGAGGTGCGCGACCTCTGCGGCATCGGATCCCCCTCAGCCGCCATCCCGCCGGTGATCTACGTGCTCTGGCACAACCGCTTCTTCAGTGTGCCGCCGGCATGGCGGAAACTGTGCGGCGGCCACCGCCAAAGCGTGATCCTGACCAGCGCCAGCCATGATGGCGAAATGGTCGCCCGCGCCATGGCGGTCTTCGGACTGGGCGCGGTGCGCGGCTCGTCCTCCCGGCGCGGCGTCGCCGCACTCGTCGGCCTCAAGCGCGCCCTCGGCGGAGGCATGGACATCTGCGTCACACCCGACGGCCCGCGCGGCCCGCGCTACCACATGCAGCCCGGCGTGATCAAGCTGGCCGAGTCCACCGGCGCGCCCATCATCCCCATCCACGTCCGGTTTTCCTCCGCATGGCGCTTGAAAACATGGGACCGCTTCGTCATTCCCAAGCCGTTCAGCCGCGTCGAGGTGGTTTTCGCCCAACCGATCCGCCTCGCGCGCGGGCTGGATGCGCATGCGTTTGAAAACGAACGCGCCCGCCTCGAGCGCCTGATGATCGACGGCACCGACGACGCCTGAATCCGTTTCCAACCTGAGCTCCAATAAAGATATCATGAGCGCCCCACGCATCCTGAATGGCAAGGCCCTCGCGGCCGCCGTGCTCGAAGAATGCCGCACCGAGGCCGCCGCACTGGCCGCCACGGGCATCGTTCCCGGACTCGCGGTGGTGCTGGTCGGCGAGGACCCCGCGTCCAGGGTCTATGTCGGCTCCAAGGTCCGCACCTGCGGCGAACTCGGCCTGCACTCGCGCAAGATCGAGCTGCCCGCACACACCACCCAGGAGCAACTGCTCGAAGTCGTCCGCAAGCTCAATGCCGATCCCGCGGTCCACGGCATCCTCGTCCAATCGCCGCCGCCCGCACACATCGACGAGGAGGCGATCGTCCGCGCCATCGATCCGCGCAAGGATGTCGATGGCTTCCATCCGGAAAACGTCGCCAAACTGATGCTCGAGGACCCTTCCGGATTCGTGCCATGCACACCGGCGGGCTGCATGCTGTTGCTCGAGTCCGCCAATATCCCCACCAGCGGCGCGGAAGCGGTCGTGATCGGCCGCAGCATGATCGTCGGCAAACCCATGGCCATGCTCCTGGTCTCGAAAAAATCCAACGCCACCGTCACCATCGCCCACTCGCGCTCCAGGGACCTGCCCGCCATCTGCCGCCGCGCGGACATCCTCATCAGCGCCGTCGGCCGGCCGGAAATGGTGCGCGCGGACTGGGTGAAACCCGGTGCCGTGGTCATCGACGTCGGCATCAACCGCGTTGTGGATCCATCCGCAAAATCCGGTCACCGCCTCACCGGCGATGTCGCCTACGGCGAGGTGGCCCCGCGCTGCGCCGCGATCACCCCGGTGCCGGGAGGCGTGGGCCCGATGACCATCGCCATGCTGATGAAAAACACCCTCAAGGCCGCCCGCCAGCTCGCCGCTTCTTGAGTGTGCGCGCCCGCGGCCGCCTGCGGTCACAGCCCGCGGACGGCGGCAGCGAGTTTCTTCGCAGTGGCGATGGTGTTGCGGTGGAGCTTGGCGGTGAATTCCGGCTGGCGGTTGTATCCGCCGCCATAGAGCACCGCCACCGGAATGCGGTTGCGGATGAACGCGCCCAACAACACCTCGTCGCGCCGCTGGATGTCCCTGAGCGAGAGATGCATCTGGCCGAAGCGGTCGTTGCGGTGGTTGTCCGCACCGGAAATCCAGATCACCAGATCCGGATGAAAGGCGTCCAGAGCTCCGGCAAGACTGGTGAAAAGCTGCTGCAGGTACATCGCGCCCTCAACAT
>JBIJBN010000177.1:0-4614 GCA_044345175.1 Luteolibacter sp. | reverse complement strand
GCCATCCGGTCCGCGGAGTTGCATACGATCGACACCATGGCGCGCAGCTTCGCAGACGGCGTCTTGCGATGCCTCGACCAGCGCTAGCGATATGCGTCCCGCATGTCCCACTTCCGCGGCACAGCCGCCGACGATCATGACACACACTCCGCACGAACCCACAAGCCGGCAAAGTCCATCCGTGCATTGCGGTTGGCATGCCATTGTCAAACCGGCGCTCATCGGCATTTTTTCGCTGCTGATGTGCCATGGCTTGGTCGTGCATTTCAGGATCATCACCGACCCCCGGCCGATTGAATACCGCGAAGGAGCGCAGTTGCTCCTGACAAAAAAGATTCTCGAGGGAAAAGACATCTACGCGTTTGAAAACCAGCCATACACCCTGAACGTCTACGGCATTGCATACCACAAGCTCGCGTCCCTGGTCACACCCGGATCCGGTGAGTCCTACCTTCCGATGCGGCTGCTCACCGCATTCTTCATCCTGCTTTCCTGCATCCTGATGGTCATGATGTTCGAGCGGAACCGGACCGGCCTTACCGCGGGATTGGTCGCAGCCGGCGTGTGGTATGCGCTCACGCTCCGTCTGTTCGGCATCTGCAGCAGGCCCGACATGATGGCGCTCTTCTTCTACCTGTGCGCGATGTTCATTCCGTGGAAAATGCGTTTTGACAACCGTTCAATCGCCATTTCCTGCGTATGCAGCACCCTTGCCTTCCTCACCAAACCCTATTTCGCGGCCGGCATCATCTTCGTCCTCGCATACCTGTTCCTGCAGCGGCGCTACCTCCGTTTCACCGGAGCATCGTTTGCATTCGCGCTGGTGTTCTCCGGCTCGCTTGTCCTCACCTGCCTCTCACTCGAGGCCTACCTCTACAATACAGTCTTCATCAGCCTCGGCTACACCGGTTCCAAAATCCAGTGGCACTGGCTTTCGATGCAGATCGTCCGCTTCATCGCCATCAATATCCCGCTCATCGCGGCCATAGCATGGGTGTTCCTGCGTGTGCGCGGCGGAGGCACCTCAAGGCAGACTCCCAAAGGGTTGCCAGCCCGACTTCAATCGCTGGGCTACCTCACGGTGGCCGGGACATGTGCCACGGTCATCCTGCTCAAAATCGCTCAAAACCGCGGCAGCCACGAGTATTTCTTCCACCTGCTCTCACCCATCGTGCTTGTCGGCGGCTACCGCTGGCTGGCGGCACACCGGCAGACCACCCTGGCGCTGCTTGCGGGCGTCCTGCAGGCCGGCATGCTGGCGGCCCCGTTTCCCGATTACAAAAATGCGGAGTGGAACGCCGTGGAGGAGGTGATCGGGAAGGAGCGCGACATCCTGCACTCGCCCACCACCGTGAGATACGCACTTTCGCGCGGCGAAGTGGTCCATGACAGCGGACAAACCGAGTATTTCCACTACGGGCTGGCCAAAGGCGGCCGCCTCTTCCCGGAGGCCGCCGTGGCATGGAAGTCATTCCAGGATGATCTTGCCTCAAAGGTCGCAAACAGGGAGTTCCAACTCGTCCTGTTGAACAAGAACATGCCCTCGATTGTGGACCGCGAGGTGCTGCGCCAGACCTATCAACTGACAGGAACCATGCGCGCTCCGCTACACCGCCACCGCAACAACGTGTTGGAACTGTGGCGTCCGATCGCCCCGCGTGAGTGATCCGCCGGAAGCGACCGCACATGGCGCTTTTCACTGAGAAAAACCATCCCATGAAACTCACCACGCTGCTCACCTGCTTCAACCGCAGGGAGAAGACACTCGAATGCCTTCGCGGACTGCATGCGCAGGTGCTGCCCGAAGGCCTCGAACTCGAGGTCGTTCTGGTGGACGATGGTTCCACCGATGGCACGGGCAGCGCGGTTCTGGCGGAATTCCCGGCCACCCGCCTGCTCACCGGAGACGGATCGCTTTACTGGTGCGGCGGCATGCGCAAGGCATGGCGCGCCGCGGCGGAGGCCGATCCCGGGTTCTACTTGTTGCTCAATGATGACACCGTGCTGCTGCCGGGCGCGCTGCAGGCGCTGTTGGAAATCGCCGGATCTCCCGGGAACCGGATCATCGCAGTGGCCGCGGTGCGGGACCCCCAATCAGGAGCCGCCTCCTACGGCGGCATCCGGAAACATTCCGGGCTTGTGGCGGCGACAGGAAACTGCGAGGCGTGCGACACTTTCAATGCGAATGCCGTGCTCCTGACACGCGCGGTTTACATGGAAATCGGGGTTTTTCATGACGCCTACACCCATGCGATGGGTGACTTCGACTACGGATTCACAGCCACCAAACGCGGTATCCGCGTGATCCAAAGCGCCTGCTTCCTGGCCGAGTGCGCCCGCAACACGGACTCGGGAACATGGAGGGACAGATCCCTGCCGAAGGCCCGGCGCTGGAAACTCCTGAATTCACCCAAAGGACTGCCGTTCCGCGAATGGGTGGAGTTCAACCGCCGCAATTCCGGATGGATTTGGCCATACAGGTCGGTCTCACCCTACCTGCGCGTTCTGGCGGGCCTCTGAAGCCATCCCCTTCCATCTCTCCAAACTCCACACACATCACGATCATGTTCAACCAATACTACCGGAACCGCCGGGTGCTTGTGACGGGACACACCGGATTCAAAGGCTCATGGCTTTGCGAATGGCTGCTCGGTCTCGGCGCCGATGTCGCCGGATACGCCCTTGATCCGCGCCCCGAGGATCTTCTCTTCGACCAACTCGGACTCGGTGGACGCCTCGCCGTGGACCATCGCGGCGATGTGGCGGATCTGGAGGCGCTGGGCAGGCTCGTCCGCACCTTCAGGCCCGAGGTGGTGTTCCATCTCGCCGCCCAGCCGCTGGTGAGACTGTCCTACCAATGCCCGGTCGAAACATTCGCAGCGAACGTGATGGGCACGGTGCACCTGCTGGAGGCCGTGCGCCTCGCGGAAATCCCCTGCACGGTGCTGTGCGTGACCACCGACAAGTGCTATGAGAACCGCGAGTGGCTGCATGCATATCGCGAAGAGGACGCGATGGGCGGGCATGACCCATACAGCGCCTCGAAGGGTGCCGCGGAGATCGCCATTTCATCCTACCGCCGATCGTTTTTCCAGCCCGGCGGGCCGGTCAGACTCTGCAGCGCCCGTGCGGGCAACGTGATTGGCGGCGGAGACTGGGCGCTCGACAGGATTGTCCCCGATTGCATCCGTTCGATCCGTGCGGACATCCCGATACCGGTGCGGAACAAAATCGCCACCCGTCCATGGCAGCATGTCCTTGAACCCGTGTCGGGATACCTGCTGCTCGCCTCGTCGCTGGCAAATGCCGGCAAAGCCATGGAGCCGGCCCTCGCGGCCGCATTCAATTTCGGCCCCAGCCTCAGCAGCAACCGGACTGTGGCACAGCTTGTCGAGGCGCTGACCGCGCACGCCGGCGGCACCTGGACCGATGTCTCCGATCCATCCGCGCCACACGAGGCCTCCAAGCTCAATCTCGCGATCGACAAGGCGTTCCATCTGCTCGAGTGGTCACCGGTATGGAATTTCGAAAACACCGTGCGGATCACATCCGAATGGTATCTTGAGGAAGGCCGTGGCGCAGACCCCGGCATGCTGTGTCGCGCGCAGATTGATGGATACGCAAAGGATGCCGCGGCGGCCGCATCTCCATGGGCGGTCCGCTGAAAGCGGATCACGAAGGCCGGCACACCAAACCATTCCCGCGGACACCATGATTCGTGCGATCCTGCGCAACATCGGCATCCGGCCACGTCGTATCCCGCAGGCGATTTGCGGCTGGCGGCGCTATCTCCGCGAGAGGGCCGCGTTCAAAAAACTTCCCGGCGCGGACTCGATGCCATGGGGGCGGGAAATGCCAATCCTTGCCGAGTGGAACGATGCCAGCGGCGGTCTCGGAGGCTATTTTTTCCAAGACCTTCTGGTGGCGAGGTGGATTCATGCCGATCATCCGCGGCGTCATATTGACGTCGGATCACGCATCGACGGATTCATCGGCCACCTTGCCGTGTTCCGGAATGTGGATGTGATCGACATACGCCCGCAACCGGCACGGATCCCCAATGTGATGTTCCACCAGCTCGACCTGATGAAGCCGCTTCCGAATGAGTGGTTGGAATGCACCGATTCACTTTCATGCCTGCACAGCATCGAGCATTTCGGGCTCGGTCGTTATGGCGACACACTGGATCCCACAGGCCATCTCAAGGGGCTGGAACAGCTCAAGAATATGGTGGCTCCCGGAGGGAAATTCTACCTCTCCGCTCCCGTCGGCCGCGAACGCATCGAGTTCAACGCCCACAGGGTTTTTTCCCCATCGACGCTGACAGGCTGGTTCCGCGACGGCTGGAGGATCGAACGCTTCGCCTTGATCGATGATGACCACCGGCTGCATGAAGAAGTGGATTTGAGCCATGGCGGCATGGACACATTGCGCGGAGTGGGCATCTTAATGGCATCAAAGACGGATCGGCACTCATGACAGGATGCGAACCCATGCAAATCCCCGCATCAACGGCCAAGTCCGGCCCTGGAGCGCATGAATCCCATCAATCCATCGGCGGCAACGCAGTCGCCTGATCAACCCTGAACCGCAACATGCTTTTCAATTCCTGGG
>JBIJBN010000176.1:0-4618 GCA_044345175.1 Luteolibacter sp. | reverse complement strand
TCTTCCGGTTGAAAGAGTGAGCTGGAATGACGCCCGGCAGTTCATGCAAAAAGTCAACGGCAGTGGCATGATTCCTGCCGGGTGGAAGCTGGCATTGCCCACTGAGGCGCAGTGGGAGTATGCGTGCCGGGCTGGGCAGGCTGGCCCATATTCGGGTGGCACCCTCGAAGAGGTGGCATGGTATGATGGCAACAGCGGCGACGAAACCCATCCGGTGGGAGGCAAGAAGGCGAATGCCTGGGGCTTGCACGACATGCATGGGAACGTGTGGGAATGGTGCGCGGATTGGTATGATGATGAGCTTTCAGGCGGCTCTGATCCCACCGGGGCTTCCTCGGGCGTCAACCGCGTGTACCGCGGCGGCTCTTGGAACGACTTCGCCGCCGACTGCCGTGCGGCCCTCCGCCTCAGGAACTCCCCGGACTACCGGCACGACAGCCTGGGCTTCCGCCCCGCCCTGGTTCCATCCGAGTAACAAGTCATGGAGCGCAGGCATGAAGACTGGAGTCGGAGGTGAGGGACGAACCGGAGACGGAAGGCTTCGGTGCCGGAGCTGGAGTGGAGAGCGCCAGCGCTGCCGCCAGCCGGGGCAAGATGTCCGTATGACGGATCTTCTGAAGCCCGGCATCAGCCCACATCAAGCCTGAAGGCATCCAACGCGGCGACCTGTTCAAAGATGCCCTGAGGCTGCCCTCGGACTCGAAAAAGTGGGTGAGCGTGGCACCGCGAGGGCCGATGCCACTTTGCGGTTCGCCAAGCCACGGGTTCAGGCGAGCCCGGAGCATGCCGAGTATGCTGCCGCTGGATACTTCGCGCAGTTGGACGAAATCCAGATCCTGCGAGCAGCGGGCGGCAGGCCGGAGGACGATCTTGTGCAGTGCGGTGCCGCCACGGAACAGCAGCCGCTCACCGAAGTTTTCAGGCCGCCTGCGGCGGGGATTCGTCCACACCACGTCGCGCGTCCCTACCATTGGGATCAGGCGTGCCGGATGTTTTTTGCGCAACTTTTTTCAAACCTCAAAAACCGCCTTGATGCAGCATCTGTCTGGTTTACTACGGCGGCAATGAACTCGCAGAAGCGTTCCTGGCGGGTGTTGAGGGCTTTCATGCCATGGAGAATATCATCCGGAGTCCACCCTTTGGCGGGCGCGGTCGATTACACCGGACATTGCCCGGGAGGCCCTGTCCCAATTCACCCAAATCCATCCGCAAGCGGGTGGCACGAGCGCGAGTATCAGCGGGATGATTAATCCCAAGTGCTTCAAAAACCAGATGGTGGAGGCGAGGGGAGTCGAACCCCTGTCCGGGACGCCGTCAGCGATGGTATCTACACGTTTAGCAAGCGGTCTGGAGTTTCGGAGTGGCTGGGCCCGCATGCGGCGTTGTCACTCCCAGAAACCTGTTGGATCTTGGAGCCGGACCCGGTTTCCCGATCCTGCTCCCAGCCTTCTGGGTGTCGCCGTCCCCCCCAGAAGGCGTCGGGGTTCCGGCGTGACCGTCAATTAAGCGGCCAATGCGAGCTCGTTGGAGTCTGCATTTGTTTGTTTGAGCGGCTTTTAAGGAGGCCAGCCGATCAACCTCCACGTGCAACCAGCGCATCAGACATTCCGTCGAAACCAGAACGCCCCCATGAGCCGAAGCTGGTTCATGATGCATGGGAATCCGCGGGATGCAAGGGGGAAGTTGCGGAATCCGTGTGCGGGGCGGGTGTGGCCCCGGTTGACTCGCGGGGGGCGAGCGGTCATGTTGCCGCCGCTGATGGCTGAGATCGCACCTGCTGTGGAAATCCGGAATCTGGTGAAGGAATTCAAAACCTCCTTCCGGCGCCAGCCGTTGCGTGCCGTGGACGACGTGTCGATCCGGATCATGCCCGGCGAGGTGTATGGATTGATTGGTCCGAACGGATCCGGCAAATCGACCACGATGAAAGCCCTGCTCGGGCTGGTGGCGCCGACGTCCGGGCGCTGTGCGATTTTCGGTGAGGACTCGCTGCGTGTGGACTCGCGCCACCGGGTGGGGTTCCTGCCGGAGAATCCGTATTTTTACAAACACCTGAGCGGTGCGGAGACCCTGCGGTTTTACGGCAGGCTGTGCGGGCTGGGTGGCAGGCGTCTGGCGGACCGAGTGGGGGAGATGCTGGCGCTGGTGGATCTGGAGGGAGCGCGCGACCGCCGTGTGGGCGGATACTCGAAAGGGATGTTGCAGCGTATCGGACTGGCGCAGGCGTTGATCCAGGAGCCGCGGCTGTTGATTCTGGACGAGCCGACCGCCGGGGTGGATCCGGTGGGGTCGCGGCAGATCCGGGACTTGATTCTCAAGCTGCGCGGGCGGGGGATCACGGTGTTCCTGTGTTCGCACCTGTTGGAGCAGGTGCAGGAGGTGTGCGACCATGTGGGCATCATTTTCCGCGGGCGGATGATCCGCGAGGGGCGTCTTGACGAGTTGATCTCGATCGAGGACCAGACCGACATCATTCTGAAGGACGCCACGCCGGAACTGATCGGGAAAATCACCGCGCTGGTGGAAGGGACGCCCGGGGTGTCGATCGTGCGGACCGGCAAGCCGCGCACCACGCTGGAGCGGTTGTTCCTCCGGGAAATCAACGAAGAGCGATCATGAGCACGTCCACATCCATTCCGGTCCGGGGTTCGCACACCGGCAGGATTCTCACCATTTCCGCGCACACCTTCACGCAGTTGGTGCGGATGAAGGTGTTTTACTTCATGGCCGTTTTCGCGGTGATTGCGATTGCGAGCAATTTCCTCGATCTGCCGCAGCACGAGGGGCCGGAGGCGGTGGGGGCCGGGGTGTTGCGTTCGATCAAGAGCTGGTCGCTGGGCGCGATGACGCTTTTTTCCGTGGTGGTGCCGGTGGTGGCCACCGCGCTGCTGCTGCCGAAGGACGTGGAGGACCGGACGCTGTACACGATCCTGGCCAAGCCGGTGCCGCGCTTCGACTATCTGGCCGGCAAGCTGCTCGGGGTGTTGGCGTTGGTTTTCGTCTCGCTTCTGCTGATGGACGTTCTGATGACGGTGGTGTTGCAGATACGCACCGGGATGCTGGTCGCGCAGCAGGTGGAGATGGCGCGTGAGATGGGCTGGCCGCAGGATGCGATTGAATCGCTGCGTGCGGACACGCTGGCGAGCGGGCCGGACGCCTCGTTGCAGGGAGCGGTGCTGGCGGTGTTCCTGCGGGCCGCCGTGATGGCCTCGATCGCGCTGTTGATCTCCACTTTTTCGACCAGCACGCTGTTCACCACGATCGTGAGTTTCATGGTGTATTTCATCGGCCATTTCCAGGCGGACGCGCGTGACGCATGGCTGCATGCCGGGCAGGCCGGCGAGGGGGTGTTGGCGCGGATGGCCACGCTGGTGATGTCGCTGGTGCTTCCGGACTTCCAGCTGTTCAACGTGATCGACGCGGTGATCCAGGGGCAGGTGCTGCCGCTGGCGGTATTGGGCAAGCTGGCGCTTGTCGGGCTGTATTACACGTTGTTCTTCACCTTCGCCTCGTGGTTCATCTTCTCCGACAAGGAATTCTGAGGTTGTGAAAACCCGATGGAAAATCGTGCTGCTTGCGGTGGCGCTGGCTGTTTTCGGCGCGGTGCGGCTGCCATTCGAGTCCGGACTGCATGGCGGGCTGCGGGCCACGGGCCTGCTGCCGCCGCCATTGGAGACCGGCACGCGCGAGAAGATCGGGCAGACCAGCTCGGCGGTGGCGCTGGGCGGGTTGCGCACGCTGGTGGCGACCTTCCTGAACCTGCGCGCCTTCACCTTTTTCACCGGGCAGCGTTGGGACGATGTGGAGGCGACCTACGAGACCATCGTCGATCTGGCGCCGCGCACGCGCTACTACTGGGAGACCGGCGCATGGCATCTGGCATACAATGCCGCCTCGTATTACCTGAACGACTCCAAGTTGCCGGCGCTGCGGCGGCGCGAGGCATGGCGTGCGTCGATTCACAAGGGTCGCGCGTTTCTCGAGAGCGGTGCGCGCAACAATCCGGACGACTGGAGTATTTTCGCCAACCTTGGATTCATGTTGTCCGATCCGAACAAGTTCCATGCCTTTCGTGATCCTGACGAATCGTTTGCCGCGGCGGCCGAGGCCTACGGGAAGGCGGAAGCGACCGGGAGGGCGCTCGGCTATGTGAAGCGTGCGAGGTTTTACTCGCTGGCGCGGGTGGCTGGGCGCGAGGCCGAGGCGCTGGTGCTCGGGCGCGCGCTTTACGAGGCGGGCGGGCAGAACCTGACGCCCACATTGTTGTGCCTGCTGGTGGTGCTGGAGGCCCATGAGGATCCCGGCATGGACGGTGCGGGGCGCGCGACCGCGTTGTTCGGCACGCCGGAGAAGGCCTATGATGCGTTGTGCATGCACTGGCAGCGCACACGCGAGCGGTTTCCGGTGTATGGTGTTGCGGCGGCGCTTGAATCGCTGGAGAGGACGCTGGAGATTCCGGCGGAGGAGAGCATATTCAAGAAGCCGCTGCAGCCGCCGGCGGGGCCGGACGAATGGTTCCGGAACTGATGCTCCGGTTCAGAGCAGCCGCGCGCGCAGCAGCTCGGTGATCTGTCTTGGGTTCGGCTTGGTGGCGGCGGCCTTCATCACCTGGCCGGTC
>JBIJBN010000175.1:0-4652 GCA_044345175.1 Luteolibacter sp. | reverse complement strand
GGATGTGAGCGGATAGGCGCCCCCCTGGTCGCTGAGGATGGTCAGCGGACCGATCCGGGTGATCTTTCGGCGGGTCAACCGGCGGTAGCAGCGTCCTGCCGCAATACCAATCATGTTGCCCTTCTCACCACCAAGATGGATGCGTTGGTTTGCAGCCGGACCGATCAGGTAAATGTGATGCTTTCCGAGGTTGTTGAGTCTCAGTTTGTATTGGTATTCCAGCGCGTGCGCCACCATGTAGGCACTGGAGAGATACGCGTTGCCGAACTGGCCTTTGGTGCCGGAAGTAATGAGCATTCAGATCGTGGAGAAAGATTGTGAAATCAGGCGGAAGCCGAGGTGAGGGATGGATTGGAAGCCGCTCTCTGACGGATATGTCCGAGCGACTGCCGGTCGAAGAACGAGCGTACTGGGCCGAGGAAAGGACGCAGTGGGCGTGCCAGTGCCAGCGCCCTGTTGAGAGCGCGCACTTGCGCGGGATCGAGCCGCGCGCGCTTTTCGGCGTCGCGGTTCCGGAATTCCGCGGTGACTTCTGTCATGTGCGGGCGGGTGGCCGCGGCCAGTTCCAGATTCGATCTGCCTTCGGCCCATTCATTGGTTTCATCGATTCCGATGAATGATGCCACCTCGGGAAGGATGCCTGGCAGCTGGTCGTATTCGATTTCCATTCTTCTTGCGGCGGGAATGCGTGCAAATGCATGTTCATAACTTTCACGGAACACCGCGAAGCGGAATGGATTGCGGTTGTTTTCGCCGAAGGAAACACGGAACTGGGATTCAAACACATTGTGGAGGTTGCGGCGGATGATGATGAACTTGCCGCCGGAGGCCAGGGGAGCGGCCAGCATGCCAACGGTCCGCGGGGTTTTCCATACGACTGTGCGGACGCGATCCGGGTCACGCTGGAGTTTTGCCGCCACTGCGAGTCCGAGCGAGATCAGGATGTCACGGTCCGAGCCGTGCATGCAGGCGGCGGCTTCTCCGGCATTCAATGGTGTGGGAGTGAAGGTGGCGGCAAGATAGAGTGCGGCGAGCTGTTCCGGATCGTTGCGCTCCTCATGGGTCAGGTGGCCGAGGATTTGCGGGAATGAAGACTCAGGCGCGCAAGCCACGCCCTCGATGCGGTCGAGTTGGGCGGTGAGCACGGTGCTGCCGCAGCGCGGCAGCGAAAGGATGAAGGCGAGTTGGCGGTTCATGGCAGTTGTGCGGGCAGCGCGCCTGCGAGATAGTCGCGGGAGGCGGTGATTTGATCCTCCAGTCCGCTTGAGACCGACGCGGGGAATGGTTCGAAGAGCCGGTTGCAGCCGTCCTTCAGGTCGCTGGCCGTGGAGATCAGGCGGTCGTGAATCCCGAGGTCGCCGAGGAAGTCGCGCATGCGGGCGTTGCGGTGCGAGTGGGAGATCGTCACAAACGGCACGCGGAATTTCACGGAGAATGCTGTGGCATGGAACGAGTTGGTGACAACCAGCTTCGCGCCGCGGATCCAGCCGAGGAACTCCCGCGGGCCCGAATCGATGGCCAGACGGGTGCGGCACGAGAAGATGAATGATCCGCCTTTGCCGAGGACTACGACCGGCATCTTCAGCTCGCGTGCCAGTCGCCGCACGATGCGTGAGGTGCGGGCTGAGCTTTCCAGCGAGTAGAAGGCGATGTAGGGGCCATTGATGGATGGCGGGCGTTCCAGTCCCTGCCAGACCTCGTCATCAACAAGAAACACCGGATCAATCACCTTGTGCACCGGCTTGTCGGTGAGTTGCTGAATGAGTTTGCAGCCGGACTCCTCGCGCACCGAGATCGCGTCGAACCGCTTGAGCAGTTCCCCCACGCGGTTGCGGTATTCATCCGCGATATGGTCGTTTCCAAGGCTTGGCGCGTAGGAGACCAGGCGGCTGCCATCCGGCACATGGCTGCCGAAGAAATACTCCATCACCCCGTTCTGGAGGTTCCAGATCTGGTCGCTGCCGCAAACATAGGCTTCCACATCCGGCGGGTCGCTGACGAGGTCGTCAATGGTCGGATAGCGCCTGGTGAGCGGGAGTTCGCTGGCGAGGAATTCCTCGAAGCGGTCGAAGCGTGTGCGGAGTTTGGCGCGCAGCAGCATGAATGGCAGGGCCTTCACCAGCGCCTTGGGCGAGCGGATTTTCTCACGTTCGTATTTGGAGACGAAGGTGAAATCCTGGCGGAAGTAAACAAAACGCGGGTCATGGCCGAGCTGGCGGAGGATCGACTGCATGGCGTAAGCCTGCAGCATCGCGCCGTAGTTGTGACCGAAGTGGTAGGTGAGGATGCCGGTTTTCATTCGGAAATTCAGGGGTCCGGGCGTGGCGGAAATGAAATCAGCGGGTGGCGGATACGGCGCTTTTGAGCAGGCCGCGCAGCGCCCGGTAGCCACGGATGGGATACTTGAGTGCGGGCATGCGTGAGATGCGCAGGGAATAGCGCATCCGGATCATTTCACGCATCGTCAGCGGGGCTGCGGGCGCGATGCGGAGCGGAGCGGGTGCGGGTGCCTCCTCGTTGTGAAGGGCGGCGATCTGGTCTAGGTGGTCCTTCCACATGCCGCCGGGGAAATGCAGGGCGATGCACGACTCCGCCCGCAGGTCGTAGCGCACGCCGACGCGGCTGCGCTTGAAGTCATCGATGTGATAGTGTGCGAGGCCGGGAAACAGGAAGGCCATGATCTCCTGGTCCGTGTTGTAGTCTGTCGTGTGATCGAAAAGGTTCCTTGCCAGCATTTCCTCCATCACGTCGAAGGGAAATGCGGAGACCAGATGGTAGAATCCGGAGTTCACGCGTCGCGGCACGCCTCTGCGGACCCATTCGCGGTCATTGCGCGCGCCGTAATACCACGACCATGTCTCGGTTGAGAAGATATCAGCATCCGGCAGCGGATTGAGGTTCTCCGCCTTGCGCAGCCAAACGATGTCCGAGTCGAAATAAAAATACGGCCCGGGCACCACCATCGGCAGTTGGAGCTTGGTGAAATATCCGCCTAGCGAAGCCAGTGCGCGGGTGTGCGGCCGGCTGTCCAGAAGCGGTCCGAGCAACGCGGCCCGTTCGGCCGGTCCGGCGAACCGGTGGGCCATGCCGCCGGCCTCATTGGACAGCAGTTCGATGTCCTCCGCATCCAGACTGCCATCCGTGTGGATTTCCAACAGGAATCCGTCACCATAATGCCGTGAAAACGAGCGGACCGCATGGATGGCTATCGGCATCGCGCCCTTGTGGACGAGGGTGACGGCGCGTTGAAGAGACGCGGATGTTTCAGAATGGGTGGACGATTTCATTTTCAATAGTCATGCGATTGCCGGTGAGTTCCTGCAATTGCCTGATGTAATCCAAGTGCTCATTGGTATGCTGGCCGTTGTTGATGATGCTGTTGATGGTTTTGTCCGAGAACGGCTGCTTGCGGAATCGGATCCCGAAGCGGCGGACGGTGAAGTCGTTGATCCAACGGCGGTTGATCGGAGACTCGCGGCGGAAGATCTTGAACTTGTAGTTGAGCCCCAGAAACAGCGCGGACACAATTCGATACCAGAGATCCTTTCTTCCCAGCTCCCGGTAGACGGATCCGACAAACAGGCTGCCGAGATTGGGATACATGTATTCGAGGTATTTGTGGCGTTTGGCATGAAACAATTCCATTTCC
The DNA here is from genome assembly GCA_044345175.1 of Luteolibacter sp. Lineage (GTDB taxonomy): Bacteria > Verrucomicrobiota > Verrucomicrobiia > Verrucomicrobiales > Akkermansiaceae > Luteolibacter. The sequence goes on along the minus strand of JBIJBN010000175.1, from coordinate 1,003 downwards.
CGGTAAATGCGTCTTTCATCACCGGGTTCCGCGTTGAACCAAGCGCGCGCAACGATGCCCTTGAGCGTCCCCTGCCTGAGCAGCGAGTCGCGGTGCTTGAGGCCGAGTTCGGCGGCCGCCATGGTCCGGATTTCGCCGTCCGGCGTGATGATCTCGATTTTGCGTAAAACCTTGTCGATGCTGTAACCGTATGCGCCGGCATTCATGAAAACCGCACCACCGATGGTTCCGGGGATGCCTTCGAGTCCGGCGTAGCCTTGGATCGAGTGGAGCAGCGCGAGACGTGAAAGATCCGGCAGCAGCGCCCCTGTTTCCGCGATGAAACACCTTTCATCGGCATCATAACGCATGTCATTGACGCCTTTGGTGCTGAGAAGACAGCTGTAGTCCGCATCGTCGAGAAACAGCAGGTTGGATGTCTCTCCGATGACCTTGTAGGCGGTGCCATGGCGGACAAGCAGCTTGACCGCCTCATGAAGCTGTCCGACGGTTTGAGGCGAGATCAGCAGGCGGATCCTGCCACCGCTCTTGAACCAAGAGAATTCCTTTAGCGCGACATCTGTGGAATGGGGAATGGATTGCCCTTCAAGGTCGGCCTGAAGTGATGGTGGATGCATAATAAGGCGAATCTTTGGCGGGTCAGACGTCCGGGACTTGATCCGGATCATAGCTAAAGCGGGAGAAGCAATCCGCATAGCGGCGGCGATTCATGGCTGATGACGTTTGTAGCTGTGAAGTCCCAGATTGAATTCCCGCAGTAGCATGGTCTGCTTTGATAATGGAATGGAGAAATTCTGTTTCACATGCCCTGCGGCCATTTCCCGCAACTCCGGGCAGGCGGTTTGGTCCGCGAGGCGGTTGAAGAGCGATGCGGCGGACTGGCGTTTGCCTGCGAGATCCTCCACCTGTGCGGCGCGCAGCAGTGCCATATCGCGGACCGGCAGACGGAAATGGGTAAGCTCAATTCCGGCAGGGAGCTCCGCAAGCGCGGTAAATGCAGCCA
>JBIJBN010000174.1:0-4654 GCA_044345175.1 Luteolibacter sp. | reverse complement strand
TGTGCGCGGCGCGGAAACGCGTGAGCTGCCTGCCGGACATCCGGTGCAGCGGATGGCCGAACACATCGATCTCGCCGCTCTCCACCGCCAGCGTCCCGGCAATCGCGCTGAGCAAGGTGGTCTTGCCGCAGCCGGACGGACCGCAAAGCATCAGGATCTCGCCGGCGAAAGCCTGCAGGTCGACCCGCTTCAACGCATGGATCCGGTCCGCCCCCGTGCCGAAGTGTTTTTCCACCGCGCGCACATCAACCACCGGCTTGACCGCCCCGCCGCTCATGTGCGGAAAACCATCGCGGGTTCGTAAAGGCTGAGCCGCAGGATGCCCAGCAACGCGGCTGTCATGCAGATCAGCTGGATCACCCCGAAAGCCACCAGCGGAATCTGCCACGGCATCACAAACGGTGGCTGCTGGTTCTCGATCGCCGCATACGCAAAGGCCGAGGTGGCCAGCAGGCCGATGCCGAAGCCGATCAACCCGGCGGTGGCCGACTGGATCACCAGCATCAGGCTGAGGCGCAGGTTGCTCATGCCCATCGCCTTGAGCGCGCCGAGATGCCTCAGGTTGTCCAGCACGAAGGCGTAGAACGTCTGGCAGGCGATCGCGATGCCGACGACAAACCCGATCACCACCGTGATGCCGAATGAAATCGGAATCCCCGTGTTTTTCACATACCACCAGACGGTCGAGGTGTTGAAATCACCCGGGTCATCGCCGAAGCCGCGGTTCACATACGCCCGCAGGCCGGTGCGCCTGGCAATGGCCGCCGCCACCTCGTCTGCCGTGACCCCATCGGCGGGCGCGGCAATCACCGCCGAGAGCATTTTGCGCGATGCCGGTGTGTATTGCAGCGCCCGCTCGTAGGTCGTCCACAGATACGGACCACCGGTGAACGAGCGCATCGCTTCACAAATGCCGACGACCCGCGCCTCGATGTCGTTGATCTCGAAACGGTCGCCCACCCTGACGGGGCGCCCGGCGGTTTCCGAAAGCCGCGTGACGGCCAATTCGTCGATGACGACGGTGTTCGGCAGACGCAGGTCGCCGAGGCTGCCCTCGATCATCCGCACCGGTCCGCCGGCCAGCGTGGCGGCGTCGATGCCGATGAGCTGCACCGTCTTGAAACTGCCGCTTTCCAGCCGCACCCGCTGGATGCCGGAATACAACGGCATCGCCCAGCGCACTCCGGTGACCGAGCGCACGCGCGAAACATCGGTGTCGCGCAGCGGGTTGATCTCGTTGATCTGCTCGACACGCTCCTCGACCACGAAGATCGGCGCACCGACGTTCCTGAGTGTCGAGGTCGTCCACATCATGAGCCCGCAGAAAACCGATGCCTGCTGGACAATCAGGAATGTGGCGAAAAACAGGCCGGCCACCAGCATCAGGTATTTGGCGCTGTCGCCGAAAAGCATTTTGAGAGCGAGACCTGTCATGCGGGCAACCGGGTGCGTCAGCCTGCCGGGTTAGGTATGAGATTACCAGCAAACCCGCCACCCGCAATGCGCCAGAATGCGCGCGGTGGATTTTCCGGCCGCAGTCACGGTCCGGGTCCGCAACCGCTTCTTGCCACCTCCCGGCGGCCCGGCCACAATGCCCGCCCGCCAACCGCATGTCGGATCACCCATCCCGCCGCCCGCTTTCCAAGGCCCTGCGCTTGCTTGCATCCGGCCTCACCGTCCTGCTGCTGTGCATCGCCCTCGCATGGGCCTTTGGCGCGTTGTGGTTTGATTTCCCCCACCCCGGGTTCCGGCGCCACGCGGCCGCCGCGTTCGCAGCGGGAGCCCTGCTTGTTGGCGTGTTTGTGCGCCCGCGCCGGCGCGCGATGCTCATCCTCACCGCCGCGGTGGTGCTGGTGTGCGTCTGGTGGCGCACGCTCGAACCACGGCAGTTCCGCGATTGGAAACCGGAGGTCGCGCTCACTTCCCATGCGGAAGTGGACGGCGACAGGGTGACGCTGCACAACATGCGCAATTTCGACTACCGCAGCGAAAGCGATTTCAACATGCGCCACGAGACGCGGCACCTCCACCTCCGCAATCTGCGCGGCGTGGACATGTTCATCAATTACTGGGGGTCCCCCTACATGGCGCACCCGATCCTTTCATTCGACTTCGGCCCCGACGGCCGCGTCTGCTTCAGCATCGAAACCCGCCAGGAAAAGGGCGAGGGCTACTCCGCAATCGGCGGACTCTACCGCCGCTTCGAGCTGATCTATGTGGTGGCCGATGAACGCGACGTGATCCGCCTGCGCTCGAACCACCGCCGCGGCGAGGACGTCTATCTCTACCGCCTCAACGCGCCAAAGGCCCGCAATGCATTCATGGAATACATCCACGCGGTCAACGCCCTGCACCAGTCGCCCCGCTGGTATCACGCGCTCGGCAACAACTGCACCACCGCCATACGCCACCAGCGCGCGGCATCCGCACGCGCGCCATGGGACTGGCGCATCATCGTCAACGGCTTCGCCGATGAACTGCTGTATGAACTCGGCGCCATCAACCGCTCGCTGCCGTTCGCGGAGCTCAAGCGGATCTCCCGCATCAATGAACGGGCGATCGCCGCCGACCGCGATGCGGATTTCTCGGACCGGATCCGCCGCGGGCTGCCGGGCATGGATCACGCGGAGTGATCCGCATCAGTGGCCGGCAGCGGAGCAGGACGCCCGTTCAAGCCGCCAGCCGTCATCCCCGCGGCGCCAATGAAACCCCGCCTGATGAACCCCATCCACCAGTTGCCGGCCACCCAGTTCGACCCGCGCGTCCACTGAAAACACCACCTCGCCGGCGTCTCCGGAAACCACCACGGATTCAAACTCCAACAACTCGAAACGGGACCGGCCCACATGATTGCACAACCATGCGTGGGCGGATTCGATCTCCTCACGGGTGAAGGTTCCGCCCGCCTCCGGAACCGGCGGCAGGTCCAGCTCAAGCTCCGGCGCAAGCATCGCATGCAGCGAATACGCACCCAACTGTCGCGCGGCACGTCCCTGCCCGGCTTCGATGGTCAGGATGTCGAGCAGCGAAACCGTGCGCCGCTTCAACACCTCGGCCGGAGAAAACCACCAATACAGGAATCCCACCGCGACCGCCGCCGCGATCACAAACACAACAAGACGCTTCATGGCTGCTTGTTTGGCTCGGGTGTGTGGAAAATCCGGATCTCGGCCTTGTCCGTGCCAAGCAGCCGCTGGGCACGCATCAGCGCGGCCCGTGTGGAGAGGTTCGGATTGCGCGGATTGGTCAGGAACAAATTGCTTTCACCCGCCCGCCGGTCGCAGCCCTCCTGCAGCGTGAGCAGCACGCCGGAATGCTTGAGAACGCGATACACCTCGCGCGAGGCGCCGGAAACAATCAGATGCAGCCCTTTTCCACGCATGAAGCGTATCAAATCCTCCAACGCCATCACACTGGTGGCGTCGAGATGGCGCGCGTTCCTCATGCGCAGGATGATCACACGGATCGCGGGGTCGGTCATGGTCCGCTGGATCTGCGTGCGGAAAAGCTCCGCCGCGCCGAAAAACAGGTCGCCTTCGACGTGGACGATCGATATCGCGGGAATCGGCCGCTTGCGCTTCTCACCCATCTCGCGCAACTCGCCACGGTCGCTGAACTCGTATTCCACCAGATGCGGCTTGCTGGCCTTGCGCAGGAACAGGCCGATCGAAACGGCCACGCCGATGAAGATCGCGACATGCAGCGGAGCCAGCAGGGTGGCGGCGAAGGTGGTGACAAGAACCACCGAATCATCCGTCGTGGAACGCAGGCAGATGCGGATGCTGCGGCGGTTGAACAACGAGAACGACAGCGCGATCACCAGCGCCGCCAGCGCGGATTTGGGAATGCAGTCGATCAACGGCAGGCCATAACCCGCCGCGGCGGCAATCATCACCGCCAGCGCCAGGGTCATCGCCCCGGCGAAAAACGAAGCAAAGCGGGTGCGCGCCCCGGACTCGAAATTGAGCGTCGAGCGGGTGAGCGAACCGGATGCCGGCATGCCGCCCGCAATGGCGCATCCGAGGTTGGCCATGCCCACCGAGAACATGTCCTGGTTCACATCCGCGTGATCCCCGGACCTCGAGGCCAGGGCCTTGGACATCAGCGTGTTTTCAAGCGAGGCCAGGAAGGCGATGGCCAGGGCCACGCCAAACAACGCGGAGATGTCGTTGAATACCCCCTCGCGCACCAACTGCGGAACCCGCGGCAGCAGGTCGCCCATGCCGAAGGTGACAAAGGTCTCGACACCGCCGAAGGGCCGCACATCCATCCGGACCAGCGTGCCGAAACACGCCGAAGACAATACCAGCGCGATGGCGAACGCCGGCCAGCCGGGACGCCACCTGCGCAGCGCGAGATACGGCAGCAGCGTGGCGGCGCCAATCGCTGCCGGCACCCAGTCGGCATGCGGCAGAGCCCGGACCAGGCCCGCGACCAGACTGCCCAGCGACGCCGACGCCCCCTCGCCGATGTGCCCGCCCAGACCAAGCAGCGGCACCGTCTGATTGACGATGATCAGCACCGCCGCGCCGGAAATGTATCCCACCAACACGCTGCGCGACACGAACTGCATCAAGTCCGCAATCTTGAGCAGGGCCCCGGCCGTGGCCAGGATGCCGACCATCAGCACCAGCAGCGGAATCAACTCGTCCAA
>JBIJBN010000173.1:0-4659 GCA_044345175.1 Luteolibacter sp. | reverse complement strand
ATGATTCCGCCGTCAAAAGACGCACATTGTGACGCTTTTGTCACGCAAGTGCCGATGAAAAACCACCTGTTTTCACACCCGTTTCAGATCCGGCATTCCTCCCGATCGCGCATCCGCCCGGCCCGCGGCGTACGCTTCGAAAACGCGGCGGATTTCGTCGCGCACCCTCCGGAACACCGCCATCTGCTCCTCCACGGTGCCGGTGGCGTGGGCCGGATCATCAAAAGGCCAGTGGTGGCGGTTCACCTGGCCGGGAAACACCGGGCAGGCCTGGTCGGCGTTGCCGCAGACGGTGATGACGGTTTCCACCCCGTCTGCCAGAAACTCATCAAGGTGCTTGGAACGGTGGCCGGATATGTCGATGCCGATTTCCCGCATCGCCCGGATCGCGAGCGGATGGACGTGGCCGGCGGGGTTCGATCCCGCGCTCGCGACGCGGAATCGATCACCCAGAGCCGCTTGAAGAATGCCCTCGGCCAAATGCGAGCGGCAGGAGTTTCCAGTGCAAAGGATGAGGATGCAGGGCGTATTCATGCGGGAAAGATCCTGCGTTTCAGGAAAAAGGAAACATGCACCAGCCCGATCAGCGCGGGCACCTCGATCAGCGGGCCGACGACCGCCGCGAAGGCAACGCCGGATTCCAGGCCGAAGACCGCGATGGCCACGGCGATGGCGAGCTCGAAATTGTTGCCCGCCGAAGTGAAGGCGATGGAGGCGGTCCGCGGGTAATCGGAGCCGAGTTTCGCCGCCATCACGAAACTGATGAGGAACATCAGCGCGAAATAGATGACGAGCGGAATGGCGATGCGCAGCACGTCCATCGGCAGCCTGACGATGGCGTCGCCCTTGTAGGTGAACATGACGACGATGGTGAACAGCAGCGCGATCAAGGTGAGCGGAGAGATTTTCGGGATAAACGATGTTTCATACCACTCCTCACCCTTGAGCTTCACCAACACGATCCGGCTGAGCAGACCCGCGGCAAAGGGAATCCCCAGATAGATCAGGACGCTGTGAAACACATCCGCCATCGAAACCGCAACGATGACGCCATCCAACCCGACGTATGGCGGCAGCACGGTGATGAAGAACCATGCATACGCGCTGTAGAACAGGATCTGCGCGATGCTGTTCAGCGCCACCAGGCCGGCGGCGTATTCATCACTTCCTTTCGCGAGGTGATTCCAGACCAAAACCATGGCGATACAGCGCGCGAGCCCGACGAGGATCAGGCCCACCATGTAGTCGGGCTGGTCGCGCAGGAAAACCACCGCAAGCACCCACATCAACACCGGGCCGATGATCCAGTTCTGGAACAGCGACAGGCCGAGAACACGCGTGTTGGAGAACACCTTGGGCATCTCCGCGTAGCGCACCCTGGCCAGCGGCGGATACATCATCACGATCAGACCGATCGCCAGCGGAATGTTCGTCGTGCCGACCGTCAATGGTGCGAAAAACGCCGCGGGATCGGTGATGACGAAGTTTCCCAGCATCACCCCGGTGACCATTGCGGCGAAGATCCAGACCGTCAGGTAGCGGTCGGTGAACGACATTTTCGCGGCGACGGTTGCGGACATGGATTGGAGGGGAGCTGTGGGTGGGATTCACCGGGCGGCGGACCGCGGCAGCTTGCGGGATTTCAAAAGTTTCACAGGGCCCGGACAACAACTGGTCTCCCTGCGCGCAAGCCGGCGCTCCGCCCGGAACGCGTCTCCGGCGAACCGGCCGTCGTCGGGAAAACGGCGCATCAGCAGCCGCAAAATCGACACATGCGCGCTTGCGATGCGGAAGTAGGTCCACTTTCCGCAGGTCTCGCTTTCCAAAAGCCCGGCACGGCGGATCACCTGCACATGGCTCGAAACCGATGACTGCGGCATGCGCAGGATGTCCGCCAGCTCGCAGACACACAGCGCCCGATCCAACACCAGCAGGACGATGCGCCAGCGTGTCGTATCGGACACGACCTTGAAAAACCGCAGCGCCTCGCTCATGACGATTCGAATCGTCACGAAATCCAACGTCACGTCAAGGCTGTTTCGTGGTCCGATCGTGGAAACGGCGGGGTGCAACGGCGGATGACCGCCACCCGTCAGAATTCGGAATACTTCAGGTTGTTGCCCTTGGATTTGTGCACCGGATAGCGCTCTTCGTTGCGCGCCAGCTTGGCGGCCATCACCTCGCCGAGGTTGAAGCCGAGGTTGTCTGCGAACTCGAACAACAGGATGCCGACATCCGCGATCTCGGAGGCGATTTCATCGCGGTTGCCGCGCACGCGCGCGTCGATCTGGTCCGCCTGCTGCCAGACGAAGTGCTGCATCAACTCGCCGGCCTCGGCGGCGATGGCGACCGCCATGTCCTTGGGATTGTGGAAACGACGCCACTCGCGGGCATCGACAAAAGCTTGGATGCGGTCGGTCAGGTCGCGGATGGAGTCATTCATCACGCGCAGTTTAAGGCCGGCACGGGGGCGGAGGCCATGCAATTCGCCGGGCGGTGGACCAGGCACTGGTGACGGCAGCGCGCGCGGCTGGCGGCAACGGCCAATGCGCCTCAGAGCAGGCCGGCCTTCTTGAGAGTCGCGTAGGCGCCGTTCTTGTTGATGGTCTTGAGGGCGCGGCAGCTGAGCTTCATGCGCACGTGGGTGCCGAGCTCGGGGATCCAGATGCGCTTGGTCTGGAGGTTGGGTGAAACCGTGCGCTTGACGACCTTGGTCACGTGACGGCCGATGCCGCCTTTTTTCTTGGCCAGACCGGAACGGTGGATGCGGCCGCCGGAGCGGACGCGGCTTCCTCTGATGATGCAAATGCGGGCCATGGTGGGAAATCTTCGGGTGGTGCGGGACGCGAAGAATGGCCGTCAGCGGCCGGCCGTCAAGATGAAACCGGCCTGATTTGCCAATTAATTTTCCAGTTTTCCCCGGCGCAGCCGCTGTACCCAGCGGCCCACATCGCGGAAAACCGCCTCGCGCTTTTCGTCATACATGAGCAGATGGTAGGCTGAGGGGTAGTTGCGGTAGGTCACCGCCGTGCCCTCCGGAATGCGGGCCACGAATCCGCGCACATCCGGGTCGTTGTTGAAAAAATCGTTGCCGCCGTGCAGCACCAGCACGGGAACACGGATTGTCGCGGCGCAATCGTTCATGCCGGTGATCAGCCGGCCCAGCGCGCCAATCAGCCGGAGCGTGTGCTGCTCGACGTGATAGGGGTTTTTCCTCGCCTGCTCGCCATGCACGGACTGCTGCGTCATCTGCACATCCTGTCCGCCGGAGAGGGTCTCGAGCGAGACACGCGCCAGTGGCAGGGTGGTGGCGGCGATCTGCACCAGCCCCGGCGTCCAGGCCGGGATGTCGTCACGGAAACGCACGATCGGCGATGACAGGACCAGGCCGTCACACGGGGGCGGCCCGTCCGGCGCCTCGCGCCAGGCGTGGGCTGCGATCAGCGCGCCCATGCTCTCGCCGAACCACACCACCCGGGCCTCCGGATGGCGCTCGCGGACCAGCTGCGTGAAGGCGAAAAGATCCTGATACCAGTCGCGGGGGCTGCCGATGTCGCCCCGGCGCTCGTGGATCGGGTCGCTGCCCTGGCCACGCACCTCGTAGGCATACACCCCGGTGCGCGGCTGGTGTTCGAGGAAATAACTGCCGAGGTTTTCGTAATCGATCGAGGCCCCGCAGAAACCGTGGATGCCGATGAGCACCACATCCGGCTCCACCTCGCGGGAAATCCACTTCCGGTAGCCGAAGGTCTCGCCCTTGGCGCCGGCCGCATGGGGATGAGGCACCAGAGCGACCGATGGCCCGCAGGCGGCGGGGAGCAGGGCGCAGGCAAAAGCGAGCACCCGGCACGATGGAATGTTCCATGTCACGCGCGCAGTCTCGCAAATTCCGTGCCGGAAGCAACGGCGGATGCGGTGCGCCAGCGGCTCAATCGAGCTTCGGCTTGCCCACCCGGCGCACGGCGCCGAAGCGTTTTTGGAATTTGTCGATCCGGCCCTCGGTGTCCACAAACTGCTTCTGCCCGGTGAAGAAGGGGTGGGAATCCGAGGTGATGCCGATCGAGATCACACTGTGCTCCACACCGTCGATGAGCTCTTTTTTGTCCGAGCTTTTGGTCGAACGGGTGATGAAACGAGTGCCGGTGGTCATGTCCACAAAGACGACCGGATGGTATTTCGGGTGGATATCCTTTTTCATGGGGTCTGCGGTTTCCGCCACGTTTCCAACGCGCCGGGCCCCGGAGACTGCCCGATTCCGGCGACCTGTCAAGCGGCCATCGGCTGGAAATCCCTGATTTTTCCGCAAATCGATACTTAAGACTTGCAAACAATCAGAATTTGTTTTGGATCTTTGTCCAATTTTTGAGTCGCATTCGGACGGGATCGATGTAGGGTGTGGTCGTTATGGCTATTACCACGAAACGCACCCGATTCTCACGCCGCCTTCCGGACCATGTAACCGACGAGCTTGTGAATGTTCTCTCCGAGAAAAAAGTGTTCGGTTTCAATGATTTGTTCGAGAGGGTGTTTGCCAATCTGAAATTGCGCAACGCGGTGAGCGGTGGCGAGGAAATGCTCCGGCTGCGGGCTTATGAGAAGCTGCAGAATCTCGTGACCCGCGGTCTGGTCGAAAAAATCGGCAAGGAATACAAGGGCACA
>JBIJBN010000012.1:0-15326 GCA_044345175.1 Luteolibacter sp. | reverse complement strand
GCAATAACAGGCGACGCGGGTATGAACCCAGTCGGCCTTGTCATGAAAATCCCCCCGCTTCGGAATGTTGAGAATCCCCTGTTGGTCCCACCACAACAGGAAGTTGCAGAACGAACTCGGCACGCAGTCGCTCGCCTTGCTGCCGAAATCCTCCTGTGAAATGACCGGCAAGCTCCCGCGGTCCGGCACAGCGAGCGGCTTGAAGGCCGCGGCAGGATCGGGTGACCCGCCACCTTCCGCATTCGGGTTTGTGACGAGCAACCGGTCCGCCTCGCTCAGATTCATGATGTCAATGGAAACAAGCTTTCCATCCCGCGTGAAAAGTTCGACCCGGCTCGCGTTGTGGGTTGTGCGGACAAACGTGGCCAGCAGAACCTTGCCGCCGGCGCTGCGCCAGACCCTCTCGTGGTGGAGGTTCTCCCCATGGACAGCCGCGGCCAGGCCGCCGCACAACAGGATGTGGTAAAGAGTCCTCATGTCATGGCGGGCATTGCGGATTCACCGGACAAACAATCCGCGACAAGGCACCATCATTGCGCCTTATCACGACGACATCATTCTGGACACCGCGGATCCCGCGGGCAAGCCGGATTCGCGCGTTGAAAACCCGCGGTCATGGCGCCTCACGCCGTTCCGCCCGGCCCATCAACCGCCCGGCGATTTCCTTGAGATCCTCCACTGGAATCGCGAAACTCTCGGCACGGTTGGCGCGCGCGATGTTCATGCCGATGCAGCGCCCGTCCAGATCCAGCACCGGCCCGCCGGTCACCCGGCTGCTGCCAAGAATGTCGTGCTGCAGCACCCGCGGAAACCCACTGCGGCGCTTGGAAAAATCCCCGCTCATCATGTCGTTGCGGCTGATCGTCTCGTTGAAGATTTCGCTCCTTGCGGAAAGCCGCACGTCCGCATCGAATTCCTGTTTCCCGCGCAGGCACTTCACCCTGACCCGCGTGCCGGCCTTCCGGTCCTTGAGCGCCGCAGCGATGTCCTCAATGCGCGCGATCCGCATGCCTTCGATCTCCAGGATCACGTCACCCTTCCGCAACCCGGCCTCCTGCGCACCGCTGCCGTCAGTCACCTTGTCGATCAAAACCGCCTTGCCCGATCCCGCGAGCACCACTCCCAGCGCCGCCCCTCCGGCAGCCGGAATCTCGCGGATCCGCGCACTCACGATGCCCGCCAGCGCGCGGCGGCCGGTGCGCGATGTCGCGCCATTCGCCACCACCCACGTGCCTTGCGGCACCGCGCTGGTCGGCGCATACACCACCGGCACCAGACCGGTCGCGCCGATCTTGAGCAACACCACGTCCCACTGCGCGTCGGTCGCCAGGATTTCCACCTCCTTGTGGTTCGTCCGGTCCACCGTGACCGAAAGGTCGCGCACGCCCTCCACTTCGCTGGCCTTGGCAAGGATGTGGCCGTCCGCGGAGACCACCACACCGTAGTTCACCTCCTTGCGGCCATCGAGAATCACCGCGCTGGAAACCTGCAAAACCGCACGCTGCGGCTCGAAGGCCGCCACCACCTCCGGCCCGGTCGTCCGGAATGCGGAATCAAGGCTCTGCTGGCCCGTGACAGGTGAAACCAGGCCGACAACCAGACACAGCGCGCGTAAATCAGCGTTCACCAAGTTCCAATGTGAGGGTTTCACGCGTGCCACCACGCTCAAGCTCCAGGACCACCTCGTCCCCGGCGGCCATCTCCTTGAGCATTTCCTGCAGCTGCGGGCGGCTTCCGAGCGGCGCGCCATTCATCGACATCAGCACATCCCCCGTCCTGATCCCGGCCTCCCATGCGGGACTGCCGGCACCGACCTTGCTCACGCGCAGGCCGCCGCCGGATCGCGGCACGGTGGCGACCCCAAGGTAGCCGCTGCCTTTCTGGGGCTTGCTGGCAAACGGGCCCTCGCCGATGAACTCGCCCTCCAGCAGCCGGTCCCAATGCTCCAGAAACCCGGTCATCGGCACGTGCATGTTCACCTGGAGCTGCTGGCCGACCCGCGAATGGATGCCCACCAGCCTTCCTGTTAGATCAAACAACGGCCCGCCGGAATCGCCGCCGATCAGGATGCAGTCCGATTGGAACGTCCGGTTGGCGATGCGCACCAGCCGTCCGAGACGCGCCACCGGGCCGCGCTCCTTGTCAAAGCCGCCCGAGTGGCCGAGCGCGAACACCCAGTCGCCCAGCCGTGTGGAGTTCAGCCGGTCCATTTCGACAAACGGGTAGCTGCCGCCGCCGGTGATGCGCATCATCGCCGCGTCCGTGTCCGCCACCAGCCCGAGCGTGCGCGCCTCGTGCCTGCTGCCATCCTCCATGATCACGGTCACCTTGCGGTTCACTCCGGTGCTCACATGGGCCGCCGTCAGGATCAGGCCGTCAGCGGAGACAATGACACCGCTGCCGCTGCCTTCCTTCAACTCGATGCAGACGGTCGCGGCGCGCGCCTGAGGCAGCGCGGCCACCAGCGCCGATTGGATCACCTCGATGTCCCTGCGGTCACCGGGCGCCTGCTTGTCATTCACATACGGCCGGCCGGCCGCGGCCGATGCGAACGACAGCAGCGCGACAAGCGGGAGTGACGGATGCGGAATCATCGGGTGCAGGCTGCCATGCTGGACGCTTCATCCGTTGCGGGCAAGCCGCCGGAAAACCGCCAGCCACTCGCGACCCTCCCTGCCGGGATAGGCACTCTCCGGAACCCAACCCTCGATGCGCTCGAACCATGGGGAAAACGTTTCCTCAAGCTCATCCACGGAAACCCTGAAGGGCGGACCCTCGCGCTCCTCACCCGGATCAAAAGGCCTCAGGTAAAACACCCCGGCAAGATGGCCGCCATCAGGCAGCACGTCGGCCGCGGCGGCGGCATAGTCACCACGCCGCCGCGGATCAATGGCACAAAAACACGTATGCTCCCAGACCGCCGGAAACGATCTCCCCGCACACCACGCCGGATCCAGAAAATCACCCTGCTCGTAGCGCACACCGACATGCGGCGGAAACGACCGCGCCTTCTCCAGCGCCGCCGCGGAGATGTCCAGCCCGCAGGCGGACACGCCGCAACCGGCCAGCGCCCGCACGTCATGCCCGGTGCCGCATCCCGGAACCAGCACCGGCCCGCCCTGCCAGATCCCCATGCCGCACATCTCCATCAACTCGAACAACGGCGGCGCCGCGGCACCACGGTCCCACGGCGTGTCACCCGTCCGGTAGCAAGCGTCCCAATCCCTCACGCGCCGAGTCTCGACCGGCATGCGGGAAATGCAAGCACCCGTGCCACACGCGTCCGGACGGCGCACTCAGGGTGGCAGCGCGGCACGCACGCGGAAAAACGCCGCGGGCCCGGATTGCGGCAACGGCACGCTGATCACGGCCCCGCTTCCAACCCGGCTGGCCACCGCAACCCAATCGTCCTCAAGCGTGGCGCTCGTCTCCACATGATAGGTGATGCCCGGCGCGCCTGGAAACACCAGCGAGAGGCTTCCCGGCACACCCGTGACCACCGGCGCGAAGCGCGACGAGCCATCCAGAGGATCACTGCCGAAGGCGGCCTCGTGCGCATCGGTCTGGCCGTCGTTGTCATCGTCCGGATCCGTGATGTCCGGATCGCCATCCAGATCATTGTCTGTTAGAAATGACAGGCTCAGGTTGTCGAATCCCAGTCCCTGCGGCGGCGCTGTGGGAAGCACCAGCGCCTGGCCGTCGTTCGGCTGGCCCGGCGAATGCGCGGTGGAGGGGGAAAACTTAACCCAGGTGAAATCCCCGGGAACCGAGCCGCTTCCCGTGAGCCCGAGCCCGGAGAATCCCGCGGGTTGCGCGGTTGATTGCGACACACCGATGTCGGTCGAGACCAGCCCGGCGGCCGGTCCGTCCGCCGCGGTGAACACCCCCTCGTAGGATATCAACTGCAGCACCCCCGGGGCGGCCTTGTCCACGATGGCGAATCCGTCGTTGTCACCGTTCTGGATGCCATCCTTCGGCAGCGTCACCGAGAAAAACCGGTATCCCGCCACCGTGGCGCCGGGAGTGAAGTCACTGGCAAGATTGAGAGTCCTGTAAACCTTCGCGGCCGATGAATTGCTGCCGTTGTAAAACACCACATCGATGTCGGCCAAGGCGCCGTCGTATCCGGGGCCGACCACGATTTCGACAAACTCGCCGGTGTCCTCGCCGCTGTTGTCATAATGGAACTCGTTGATGAAGACATTCGCCGGAGAGGGCGCGGCAGCTGTGCCCGGGATGAATGACACACGCAGCAGGAAGGAGGAGCCGGGTGGAATCCACAAGCCCCCGGCCACGTCCGCAAGCCGGGTGTTGCCGCCACCCGGAGGCGGACTTGCTGTGAATGTGAGCGCGGGCAGCGGCACGGCCGTCCCCCCGGATGGAACCAATTCCACCTCCAGACGGTCCGCCGCACCATTCGTCCGCGCGAGCCATTGCCCGGCATCCAGCGCCACCTGCAGCGCCGTCAGAGGCACTGACGAGCGGTTTTCAACCTGCGTCTCCATCACCACCGGCGCCCCGCCTGTTAGAAATCCGGGGCCGGAACCGTAAACACGCCATCCGGGCTGCGAGGAGGAACCGTTATCGACGCCGAGCCATGGCTGACCGCCCCCGGTGGTCCACGGCGCGGGATCATGCAGGCCCCCGAAACCGGTGAAATCCTCCACCAGCGTGTCGCCGGGATGGCGCAGGCCGTAGGGACCGTCCGCATCGGCAACCCCGAGCACCGCACCGGCCGGATCATATCCCGGGGCACTGGCCGTCAGGCTGGCGACGCGCGGGCCATCGGCGATGAAGTTGCGCGCGGTGGCGATGGCCACCTCACCGGTCAGCGAGCCTGCCGGAATCACCAGCGCGGAATCCACCGGGGCCGCGACCGATGGTTGGTCGGAAGCCACACTCACCGTCACGGGCGTGGCGCGCGCAGCGGGCAGGGTGACCCGCGCCATCACAGTGCCCGCAGGCGCACTTTCAGGCACCGACGGGGCCGACATGACCAGCTGCAGGTCCGGCAGATCCGAGTCCATCTCGAGATCGGCAAACACCGCATAATGATCCGAGGCGGTCGCGCTGGTGCCGGCGGACAGCGGATCTCCGGCTTTCGGCAGGCCGCTGCTGTTGGAGGTGTCGAGGGCGGAGTTGTAGACTTCCGCGGCGAACGGTCTGGCCGCGATGGCGGGCGAGACAAGGATCAGGTCCAGCACCGGACCGTTGCTGAAGGTGGTGCCGAAAGTGCTCCGCGAGCCGTTGAGCTGCCGGGCGTCGAGCCGCACCGCGGATGGCGTGGTGAAATAGGAAAGCATGTCGGTGGAATAAACGACCGGATAGGCAATGTCCGGGCCGAGCACGAAGCTGCCGGGCAGGTCCTGCGCGGGCTGCGTGGTGAAAGTCCTGTTCTGCCCGGATGGATTGAAGTCGCCCAGCACGACGAAGTTGTCGTCGTCCGTGATGCCGGCGGCGGACAAATGCTGGGTGAGCCGCTTCATTTCCACCGCGCGCTGGAACCTGTCCGCCTCGACGGTGCCGGACTTGAGGTGCGCCGTGACGAGCAGCAAGTCGTTCGCGGTGCCCGGCACATCGACTTTCACCACGGCATGGCGGCGTGTCATGTCCTTCGCGCCGGACGGCGGGCTGATGCTGCCGCTCTGCAGGAACGGATGGCGCGACAGGATCACCACCCGCAAGGAGGTGTCGAAAACCCCGCTCACCGGCGGCACACTCAGATGCGGATAGCCGAGCGAGGACGCAAGGGCTTGGAGGTCGGTGGGCGAACCCTGGAGATCCACCGAATGGATTTCCTGAAGCGCCACCACATCGGCGTCGATCCGGGCGAGGATTTCACGCACCGATTCATGGTCGGGCGTGCCCGGATCCCCGAGGCTGTAATCGAAAAATGATTCGTTGAAATGCGCGCCGATGTTGAACGTCGCGACGCGCACCTCCACCGCCGCCAAGGCGGAAACGAGGGCGCATGAAATCGCAATGGCGGCACGAAAGCACATCGACGCGTTTGCGTTAACAGCGTTTTGCATGGAGTGCGACGGGAAAATTCCCGTCGGTTCCTGTTTCGCGTTGCCCGCCCGGCACGCGGACTGCCATCGTCCCGGCCGATGACGCTGGTCCGCCACTGCCGATTCACCGCGATCGATTTCGAATCCGCGGGCGCTTCACGCGGAATGACGGACAGCCCGGTGCAGGTGGGACTGGCCACATGGTCAATCGACGGCGGCCACCACGACCCGTTTGTGTCCTACCTCGCCACCGACCAGCCCGTGCGCTGGGCCGCCCGAAAGGTGCACGGCATCCGGCCTGAGGACCTCGCTGGTGCCCCGTCGCTGCTCTCGCTTTGGCCGCAGCTCAAACCCCGCCTTGCCGGCGCCGTGGTCGTCGCCCATGGCAAGGGCACCGAAAAACGCTTCCTGCGCGCCTTCCCGGGCCATGGCTTCGGCCCGTGGGTCGACACCCTGCTGCTCGCCCGCGCCGCATGGCCGGAACTGGCCGACCACTCGCTCGGCGCCCTCTGCGATCATCACGGGCTCACGCCGCGCATCCGGCAGCTTGTCCCTCTGAAATCCTGGCACGACGCCTTGTTCGATGCTGCCGCCTCGCTGGTCCTCCTGCATCATCTTCTGGATGCCTTCTCACTCGCGGATCATCCGGTTGAAGCCATCCTGCACCCGGACACATCCACCTGGCACCGCATCAAACACACATGATCCCATTGAGCCCAGCCCGAAAAAATCCGACCCTCCATGCGGATGGCCGATGATGCTTTCCGGCAGATCATTTCATGTTGCGCGTGCGGGGCGGCGGCTGACAGAGTGGCGGTGATGGCGGGATTTCAAGCACACAAGCGGACAGCGCCGGCAATGGTGGCCGTCGCGCTGGTTGTGGGTTTCATGGCAGGCATCCTGATGACCGCGGGATGGATGAAAAAAAACGGCGCGCGCGCGGTTTCCCGCGGGCAGAGCGACGATGCGGAGCTGGTGCGCTCGTTGTTGTCGGAAAACCTGTCCGGACGCGGCTTTGGCTTTGCCACCATCGCGGAGGCCTGCTCGGGCAGGCGGATGCTGCCCCTGACCGACGAGCCGGCGCACCGGCGCGTGGTGGCCGCGCTCGAACGCGCGCTCTCGGAAACCATCCGGCAGCTCAATGAGGACGACTCGCCGGTCAGGAAACTCCGCCGCATCAACGAGGCCTCACGGTTTTTCGAAGACGGCCTGCTCATGCGCCTCAATGCCACCCCCGGCCTGCGCTGCGAACCGCCGCCCACACGCGCCGGCGCCATCCAGCGTTCCGGATATCCCGACCTCCGGGTGACCGATCTCGCCAGCGGCACGGTGTTCTATCTGGACCCGAAGCTCGTCGAGCGGGGTTCGGCCGCGAGCACCTTGCGGAGTTTCTATTTCGAACCGAAAAACGAGACCCTCAAGATCACCGATGATGCGGTGCACCTGCTTGCGGGCATCGAACATGACGGGCGTGACGGACACTGGAGCTTCACCGGCTGGCGGCTGGTGGACCTGTCGACGCTCAGGGTGCGGCTCAAGGCGGAGTTCCAGGCATCCAATGCCGACCTCTACGGCAAAAGCGTGCTTTCCCTCCCCGGATCCCCGCATTAGACTGGCTTTTCCGATGTCCGCATTACCCCGGCGCACCAGCGGCTCCACCGCGATGGACGACTACCTCGAGCAGATCCTCCACCTGATCGAGGCCAAGGGATACGCGCGTGCGGTGGACATCTCGAAAAACCTCGGCATCTCGCAGGCCAGCGTGACCAACATGCTGCGCCGGCTGGATGCCGAAGGCCTCGTCAAGCACGAGAGATACCGCGGCACCGTCCTCACCGAGGAAGGCCACCGGATCGCCGGCGCGATCATCGAGCGCCATGAGGCACTCACCCGCTTCCTGCGATTGTTCGGCATCGATGAGGAAACGATCTACAGCGATGTGGAGGGCATGGAGCACCATGTATCGCGACCCACACTGGCCGTCATCCGCGCGGTGGCGGACGCGCTGGAGGCGGACCCGCGGCTGCTGGCGCGGATCCGCAAGGGAAGCGGCAGGGACATGCGCGGCTGAATGGCCGCGCCTCAGGCGTAGATCCTGCGGTAGTATTCGTCCGCCATCCGGTCGGCATCGAAGAACGGCACCACGTCGTTCATCGAGTTGAGCACGATCCGGCTCCAGTCGTCCGGCCGGTCGTAATATGCCGGCAGCACCTTGTTGTTGAGCACATCGTAAAAGCCCAGCAGGTCATGGCGGTCGCGCTCCTCCGGCGTGAGGTCCGGGTCGGCCTGCGGGATGATGAACGAGTTTTCGCCGTCCCGGGCGAACTCGCAGACCCAGCCGTCGTAGGTGGACAGGTTCACCGAGGCGTTCATCGCGGCGGTCATGCCGGAGGTGCCGGACGCCTCGCGCGTGACGACCGGGTTGTTGAGCCAGATGTCGGAACCGTTCTTGAGAAAGCGCGAGAGTTCGAGCTCGTATCCGACAAGCACCGTGGCGTTGGGATAATCCCGGGTGATGCGGATGAGGTGGTTGAAGGTCTCGATGGCGTTGTAATCGAACGGGTAGGGCTTGCCAGCCCAGATCATCTGCACCGGGCGGCTGCTGTTGTTGAGCATGGCGCGGAACAGCTCGACATCGCGGGTGATGAGATCCGGACGCTTGTATCCGGCGAAGCGGCGGGCCCAGACGATGGTCAGGACATCCGGCTTGAAAAGCTTGCCGGTCTGGTCCGCCACCACGCGGAAAAGCCGCTCCTTGAGTTCGCGCTTGCGGTGGCGGAGCTCCTGGATGTCGCCCTGGACGCGCGCGTGCTCGATCCCGCGGTCGACCCAGTATCTCTTGTTCTGCGCGTTGGTGACATGGGTGATCTCGCAGATGTCCGGATAATCCCTCCACATCCGGCGGGCCACCTCGCCGTGAAGCTTGGAAACCCCGTTGGCAACGCGCGCGAGCCGCAGCGCGGCAAGCGTGTGGTTGAACTCGGGACCATCGATCCCGGTGATCCCGCGCACCTCCTCCTCCGGAACCGATCCGAAGAACGAGAAATCACGCAGCAGGCTGAAGTCGTGCCGCTCGTTGCCCGCGTCCTCCGGGGTGTGGGTGGTGAAAACCAGGCGTTTCCTCACCTCGTCGAGGCTGTGGTGTTTCTGATAGAGATGGAATGCCGCGGACAGGCCGTGGGCCTCGTTGAGGTGCCAGACCTCCGGGTCCACACCGAGCTCGTCGAGCAGGCGCGCGCCGCCCGCGCCGAGGATGATGTATTGGGCGATGCGCCTCAGGTGGTCATGATCATAGAGCCGGTGGGTGATGACGCGGGAGAGCGGATCGTTTTCCTCCACGTCGGTGCTGAGGAAGAACATCGGCACGGTGCCGAAAACGTCGCCCGGCAGGAACACCGCCTTGACCCACACCGGATGGCCGTGCACCGGCACGGTGAAACGGATGCCGGTGTCCTGCAGGAACGCGTATTCCTTCTTGCGGAACTGGATCGCCAGCTCGCGGTCCTCGCCGCGGGCCTGGTTGTAATACCCGTATGTCCACAGGATGCCGATGCCGCACAGGTTCTGGCGCAGGTCCGCGGCCGAGCGCATGTGGGAGCCGGCCAGGAAACCGAGGCCGCCGGAGTAAATCTTGAAGCTCTGGTCGATGGCGAACTCGCAGGAGAAATAAACGGCGCTTTTGGAGTATTCCGGAGCGATCTCGTAATGGTGGCTGAAGGGTTTCGGTAGAAAGGATGAGGCCATGGTTTGTTTTTTGAGAGGATTTCCGGGCCGGGCAGAGGGTGGGAAAAATCCGGATGATTGTCGAGCGCGGCCTCCCGGATGCCGCTCGTTTTATGCCAAGATCACGGCAATTTGCACCGGCCTGGAGCACACCCGCCGGTGCGGCGGCCCGCCCGCGGTTTTTCTAACGGACATGGCCGGGCCGGCAGTCCGGTCCGCAGGAAACACCCACCGCTCCATGATCACCACAACCCGTATTTGCCGGTGGCCATGATGTGAAGGCACATCAGCAGGTTTGCAGTGGCATGCATCACCACACAGGCGCCGAGATTCCTGCTCCAGACACACAGCAGATAGGTGAGACTGCCGTAAACAAAGGCCGCCGGACGATCCGGGGCGGTGTGCGCCATGACAAACAGCGCGGTGACGATGAGGTAGGACCTCCAACGCGCTTTTCCGAACGGCTGCTTCCAGAAATCACCCTCCCAGTCGCACACGAAGCGCATCATGAAGCCGCGCCAGAAGATCTCCTCCAGCAGTGCGACGACCACCACCGCACGCAGGAAGCGCATCAGAACCACCGTCCACCAGGCCGCGGGATGATCGAAGACCGTGGGGTCGAATCCCTCGCGCCGCGGCAGCACGCCCAGCATGCCGGCAATGCCATCCGGCCTACCGGTGAGCCCAAGGTGGTCGTAAAGCATGCTGGGCAACAGCCAGAAGCCGATGCCGACCGCGCCGAACACCACTCCGGCCAGCCCCCATTTCCACGACCAGTCGAACGTGTAATGCCGCCAATAACGGACCAGCAGTGCCAGCACCACGAGCGTCTGCACCGGATAGATGAAGTAAGCGGGATTCCTCCGCCACCAGGGCGCCTCCGGGTGGTTCCAAGCAAGGCCCGCCTGAATGGCGATTTGCAGCAACAACAGGAACCCCATGAACACCGCGAATGGCAGCACGTGGGCCCGCGTGAGGCGGGCCGGATCCGGAATGAACGCTCGGGACCCCATGGACGTCAGAGTGAACCGACGAAACGTTCGATCCGGTCGGTGGCCGTCCGGATGTCCTCGAAGGAGGTGGCGTAGCAACAGCGCAGGAATCCCTCGCCGGATGGGCCGAAGGCGCCGCCCGGCACGCAGGCCACGCTTTCCCGTTCCAGCAGCCGGAAGGCGAAATCCCTGCTGGAGAGCCCGGTGCCGCGGATGTCCGGAAACACATAAAACGCCCCGCCCGGGGTGTGGCAGTCGAGGCCGATCCCGTTGAGCCGCCTGACCAGGAAATCGCGGCGCTGATGGTAGCTGGCGCGCATTTCCAACATCGCCGGCATGCCGTTTTCAAGTGCCTCGATCGCGGCGTTCTGGCTCATGATCGGCGCGCAGAGCATGGCGTATTGGTGGATTTTCATCATCGCCTCGATCACCGGCTGCGGCGCACAGGCGTATCCGAGGCGGAAACCGGTCATCGCGAAGGCTTTGGAAAAGCCGTGGAGCAGGATGGTGCGCTCGCGCATCCCCGGCAACGCGGCGATCGAGAGGTGCGGTTCGTCATCGTAGCGAAGCTCGCTGTAGATCTCATCGGTCATGACCATGAGGTCGTGCTTGATGGCGAGCTTGGCGATGCCTTCCAGATCCGCGCGGGACGCGCAGGCGCCGGTGGGATTGGTGGGGAAATTGAGCATCAACACCCGGGTGCGTGGCGTGATGGCGGCGGCCAGTTTCTCCGGCTTGAGCGAGAAACCGTCCTCCTTGGTGGTCACCACCGGCACCGGCACGGCGTGCGCCAGCACGATGCTCGGCGAATAGGAGACATAGCAGGGTTCATGATAGATCACCTCGTCTCCGGGGTTGAGCAGGGCGCGCAGGCCGATGTCGATGGCCTCCGACACCCCGACCGTGACGAGCACCTCGGCGGCGGGATCGTAGGACACGCCGAAAAACCCCTCCACGTAGCGCGAGATCGACTTGCGCAGCGAGAGCAGCCCGAGGTTGGAGGTGTAGGTGGTCTGGCCTTTTTCCAGCGAGAAAATCGCGGCCTCGCGGATGTTCCAGGGGGTGACGAAATCCGGCTCGCCGACGCCCAGCGAGATCACGTCGTCGCGACCCTGCACGAGCTCGAAGAAGTCGCGGATGCCCGAACGCGGGATGGAGGCGACGTTGCGGGCGATTTTCGCTTGATAGTCCATGGAGGGTCCGGCCTGCGGCGGGCGCGGAATCTCACCCGGATGCATCCCCCGCGTCAATGCCCGGCTTGGATCCCTGGCGGGAAAGCACCGCGCTTGACCGGCCGCCTCCGCGCGGGCATCAGTGGGATTCCCGCACCACCATGGCTGCTGCTCGCAAAATCGCCCTGTTTGGCGGCACCTTCGACCCTGTCCACCTCGGACACATCCACATGGCGGTGTCGGCGCTGGAGCGGCTCGGACTCGACGAGGTGCGCTTCATTCCATGCCGGATATCGCCGCACAAGCAGGGATCGGCGCCGGCACCGGCCGGGGACCGGCTGGAAATGCTCAAACTCGCCACCCGCGGGCTCCCGTGGGCAGTGGTGGACGATACGGAGACGCGGCGCGAGGGGCCGTCCTACTCATGGCAGACAGCGGAGGAAATGGCGGCCCGTTTCCCGGGTGCGCGCTTGTTCTGGATCATGGGCGTCGACCAATGGCGGGTGTTGGACCAATGGATGCATCCGGAGCGCCTGGCCGCGCGGGTCGAGTTCATCGTTTTTTCCCGCGGCGGAGCCCCACAGCCGCACCCAGGACGCGTGCTCCACCCTCTGGAATCGGATCACCCGGCATCCGCCACACTGATCCGCGGGCAGATCGCCCATGGGGAAACCGAGCATCCATGGCTTGATCCACAGGTGCTCGGGTGGATCAACCACCGCCAACTCTACCGCCCGGCTCAGTAACGGCGGTAATGCCGCGGATGCGGCCTGTAGTATCCGTGATGATGATGGTAGTGGTGGTGATCGTAATGATCCTTCCTGTCATTGGCGATCGCATAGCCGATGATGCCGGCTGCCGCGGCACCGGCCACAGCCAGGCCGGGGTCCACCGACTGCACCGGCCGGCCGTATGCATCATAGGTGGTGGTGCAACTGGTGGCGCCGGAGATCAGCACAAGGGCGGCGGTCAGGCGTGAAAGCAATCGGAGTGTCTTCATGGTGGGAATGACGGATTCGGCGGGAATTCATTCAATCGGATCCGGCGGAGGTTTTACGGCAGCCGCAGCTCCGGTCACAAGCCGTCTTTCCGCCTTTTTTCAGCAGACGGAGGAGGAAAACGGCGAGCGTGAGCATCACGACACCGGCGGCGGCGGGGGATTGCCAATCCATGTTCAGAATCCGATGAGACTGCCGGCCTGATACACCAGCAGCGAGGCAAGATAAGCGAAGCCGGACATGAACGCAAACTGCCCCAAGGCCCATTTCCACGAGCCCGCCTCGCGCGCCACCACCGCGCTGGTCGGCAGGCACTGCAGCGCGTAAATGTAGAAAACCAGCAGGGAAACCAGCGTCAGCGGCCTGAACAAGGGAGTGCCGTCCGGCCAGGTGGCGGCGGCGATCCGCTCGCGCAGCGTGGCGCGCGCTTGCGCCTCGTCATCGCCCTCATCCACGCGGAAAAGCACCGCCAGCGAGGAGTTGAAAACCTCGCGCGCCGCAAACGAGGTGAGGATGGCGGTGCCCACCCTGCCATCGAATCCCAGCGGCTTGACCACCGGCTCGATCACCGTGCCGAGGCGGCCCATCGCGCTGTGCGTGAGCGGATCCACGGACTCGTCGGCGCTTTTCGGATAAGTGCTCAGCGCCCACAACAGGATCGAAAGCCCAAGGATGATGCCGCCCGCCTTGACGATGAAGGCACGGCCGCGCTCCAGCACATGGCGCAGGATGTAATTCCACTGCGGCGCACGATACGCGGGCAACTCGAGCAGGAAATGGTTGGCCCGGGTCTCACCGCCCAGCCTGCCGCGCATCCATCGCGCGCAGACGAACGCGCTGAGGGTGCCGAGCGCGTAGATGAGGAACAACACGAGCGCTTGTTTCCATGTGCCTTCCCGCTCGTGAAGCAGCAGCGGGACAATCAGGAAATACACCGGCAAACGCGCCGAGCAGCTCATCCACGGAGCCACGAAAATCGTGATGAGCCGCTCTTTGGCGGAGTGAATCGTGCGGGTGGCCATCACCCCGGGAATGGCACAGGCGTAGGAACTGAACAATGGCAGGAACGCCCTGCCGCTCAAACCCGCACGGGCCATCACCCCGTCCATCAGATAGGCCGCACGCGCCATGTAGCCGGAGCTTTCCAACAGGCCGATGAAGAAAAACAACAGCAGGATCTGCGGCAGGAAAACCAGCACCCCGCCCACCCCGCCGATCACGCCATCCACCAGCAATGACCGCAGGTCGCCCTCCGGCAAGGCCGATTCCACCCATCCGGCGACAACACCCTGCCCCGACTCGATCCAGGCCATCGGAATCTGCGCGAAGGAAAAAATCGCCCAAAACACCATGAACATCATGCTCAGGAAAACCACCCAGCCGATCACCGGATGCAACAGCCAGACGTCAAGGCGGTCCGATGCAGTGAGCTGGTGCGCGTCCGGCCGGCGTGCGGCCAGATCGCACAGGCGACGGACAAATTCCAGCCTCGCGGAGTCGGTCCGCTCCTCGGCACCCGGCCATTTCGCCACCGCCGGCGCCGGAAACGGATGCCGCAGCGCCTGCTTGAGCTCGACCACCCCTTTACCCGCGTTGGCCTGCATCGGCACCACCGGCACGCCAAGTTCCTCGGAAAGCTTCACCGGATCCAGACGCAGTCCGGATTTCTCCGCCAGATCCACCATGTTGAGCGCCACCACCACCGGCACCTGCGATTCGATGACCTGCAGGACCAGTTGCAAATGACGCTCCAGATTCGAGGCGTCCACCACGCACACCACCAGATCCGGCCGCGCTTGGTCCGGCAAACGTCCGTGCAGCGCATCCACCGCCACCTGCTCGTCACGTCCGGACGCGCGCAGCGAGTAACACCCGGGCAGATCCAGCACCCGCAGCTTGCGGCCGTGCGCGGTGAACATCACTCCGGATTTCAACTCCACGGTCACACCCGCAAAATTGCCGACCCGCTGGTTCGCTCCGGTCAACGCATTGAAAAGCGTGGTCTTGCCGGCATTCGGATTGCCGGCGAGCGCAATGGTTTCCGGGATCTCGGATGGGGCTTGCATCAAGATTGACGCTCGTCAACGCATCGGCTCGACCAATACCTGCTCCGCAAGCTCCCGGCTGATCGCCATCCGCGTGCCACACACCGAACATATCAAATTGCGCCCGGCAGCCAGCTTGCGCACCTGCAACTGCTCGCAAAAACCCAAATCACGGAGCCGGTCACATCCCGGCCCGCTCAAAAACCGGATCGTCACGTCGCAACCCACCCCCACCTGGTTGAGGGTAATGGCGCTGTCGATTCTCAAGTCTGCTGCGAGCGCGGCCTGCATCGTGCGGAAAACATCCGCAATTGAGACTGGTTTGCAACAACAAATCGCCGCCCAGGCCACCTTTTCCCGAAAATCCGATCTTTCAGCGGCCCTC
>JBIJBN010000172.1:0-4746 GCA_044345175.1 Luteolibacter sp. | reverse complement strand
TTACGCTGTGGCCGATCTTGTGATTGCCCGCGCAGGGGCTTCCAGCCTGAATGAAATCGCGATGTGCGGCCTGCCTTCGATCCTGGTTCCCTATCCCCACGCCGCGGACGACCACCAGACTTGCAACGCCCGTGTTTTCTCCGATGCCGGAGCCGCCATACTGGCTCCGGAGCGGGATCTGGATGCGGGAAAACTCGCATCGGCCGCCGCATCCATCCTGCAGGACTTGCAAGCATCCGGGCGCATGGCAAAAGCCGCCTGCGCACTTGCGATTCCGGACGCCTCGGAGCGGGTGTGCGACATCATCGAAGCTTCTCTCGCGCATTCATGAACGACCTCAGCCAGCGTTTGACCGACACGATCCCGCCGCTCCGCATCCACCTGATTGGCGTGGCTGGATCCGGCATGAGCGGGCTCGCATTGCTGTTGTTGGGCATGGGCCACAAGGTCAGTGGTTCGGATCGCGTCACCACGGCGGAAACCGAGCGGATGCAGTCGCTGGGGCTCGCTTTTTCATCACCGCACACCGCTGAAGCCGTCCGTGGTGCCGACATCGTCGTTTTTTCATCCGCGATCAAGCCGGACAACCCGGCATTTTCCGCCGCCGCCGCCGCCGGCACTCCGCTATACCGTCGCGCGGAATGTCTGGCTGCGATCCTTCACACGCGCAAGGGCATTGTCATTTCGGGCACGCACGGCAAAACCACCACTTCATCGATGACCGCCCACATCCTTCGTGAGGCCGGGCTCAGTCCGAGCCACTATGTCGGCGCGGAAATCCCGATACTCGGCAGCAACGCCAAGTGGTCGGGCGACGGTGGTTTCATGGTGGCCGAGGGTGACGAGAGTGACGGCACGCTTGCCCTTTACCGGCCGGAACACTCGGTCATCCTCAACATCGAGGCCGAGCATCTGGATTATTACCGCGATCTGGACCACATCCGCGAGGTCTTCGCCGCGCTCGCCGCCCAGACGCGCGGCCGGCTTGTCTATTGTGCCGAGGATCCGGTGGCGCGCGAGCTCTGTCGCGTGAGGGAGAACGCCGTTTCCTATGGTTGGGATGATGCGGACTACACGGCCGCCGATGTGCGGGATCTCAAGGGTTCATCCGCGTTCACCGTCATGAAACAGGGAGTGGTGCTTGGCGACATCGAGCTCGGCATACCCGGCAGCCACAACATCCTCAATGCGCTTGCCGCGATCGCCCTGGCCGATGGATGTGGCGCGGAGTTTCCGGCGATCGCGCGTGCCCTTGCCACATTCGCGGGTGCCAAGCGGCGTTTTGAAACGAAATATCTTTCGTCAGGTTTCCGCATTGTGGACGACTACGGCCACCATCCGACGGAGCTTGCCGCCACCTTGCAAACCGCGCGGTCCCTCAGGCCGAAGCGTCTTGTTGTGTTGTTCCAGCCGCACCGCTACACGCGCACGAAGGCACTTGCGGATGATTTCGGCAAAGTCCTGCAGGCCGCGGACCTAGTCTTCATTACCGGCATCTATCCGGCCTCCGAAGCACCCATCGAAGGCATCAGCGGCCGGACGATTGTCGATGCGATGAAGCGTCACGGAGACGTGCCTGCGACATATCTTTCCGATTTGGGCACCGCGCATCACGCGGTGGGCAACGCGCTGCAAGCCGGCGACCTGCTCGTCACGCTGGGTGCCGGCAACATCCACGAGGCCGGTGCCCGCATTGCCGCGGATCTCAAGATCCTTGAGGAAATGCGCGGCCTCGCGCCTGCCGGCGAGATCGATGGCAAACTCTACGAACCGATGAGCCGCCACTCGACGATGCTGGTCGGCGGGCCGGCGCAGTTCTGGCTGGAGCCGCATGGGTTTCCCGGTTTCGCGCTGCTGGTGAATTACTGCCGCGAGCGCGGCATTCCGGTGCGTGTGGTCGGACGCGGTTGCGGGATGGCGGCATACGCGGGGCGGTCATCCATCCGGCGGGCGGCGCGTTTTCCGAGGTGAGCGTGGGCAGCCGTGGCGAAATCACCGCAGGTGCGGGGGTGCGGCTCAAAAAACTCGCGAGCACGGCCTCCGCCGCGGGGATTGGCGGCTTCGAGTGGATGGAGGGCATTCCCGGCAACGTCGGTGGCGCGTTGCGCATGAACGCCGGTGCCATGGGTGTGGAAACATTCGACCAGGTCGTGCGTGTCACGTTTCTCGACGAGGATGGCGTGGTCCGCACCCGCGAGCGCGACGAGATCGCCGCCAGCTACCGGAACGTGCCCGACCTGCGGCGCAATTTCGCCCTGCAGGCGGTATTCAAGGGCAAGCCGGACAAGCCGGAAAACATCCGCCGCCGCTGGGAGGAGTCGCGCGCAAAGCGCAAGACCTCGCAACCGGTCAGCGCATCCGCCGGCTGCACCTTCCGCAATCCGGCACAGATTCCCGCGGGCAGGTTGATCGAGATGCTCGGGCTCAAGGGTGCCAGCATCGGCCAGGCGGCTGTTTCGGGAGTGCACGGCAACTTTCTGGTCAACCAAGGGGGCGCCAGAGCCGGGGACATCCTGCGGCTCATTGAAACCATCCGGGACAAGGCCGAATCCGAGGCAGGCATCCGGCTGGAGACCGAAGTGAAAATTCTCGGTGATGATGAATCCCAATTCTAACATGCTGAACCAATGTAAAACCGCCGTCCTGAGTGGCGGGCCCGGCTCGGAGCGCCAGGTCTCGCTCGCATCCGGCAAGGCCGTGTTCACCGCCTTGCAAGGTCTGGGGCTGGATGTGGTGGCAGTGGATGTCACCGGCCCCACGCTGCAGCTTCCGCCCTGCACGGGACTCGCATTCAATGTGATCCACGGCACCTTCGGCGAGGACGGACAGCTCCAGCGGATTCTTGAGGAGCAGGGTGTGCCCTACACTGGCGCCGGTGTGGTGTCGAGCCGCACCGCCTTCGACAAAATCCTGGCCAAGGCCGCCTTTGCCGCGGCCGGAGTGCCCACCCCGGCCGCGGAGATCATCGATGTTTCCCAAGGCCCGCGCCTGCCATCATTTGCCGCGCCGTTTGTGGTCAAGCCCCCGCGCGAGGGTTCCAGTGTCGGCGTGCGCATTGTGCGTGATGCATCGCAAGCTGCCTCAGCCATGGCAGAGGCGGCGAACTATGGCGACGACATCCTGGTCGAGGAGTTCATCGATGGCATGGAACTCACGGTCGGCGTGCTCGATGACACCGCGCTTCCGGTGGTCCGCATCATTCCACCGGAAGGTGTCTATGACATGGCCAGCAAGTATCCGTGGCTCTCCGGCGCGAAAGGAAGCCGCTATATCTGCCCTGCGGATCTTGATGCGGCCACGACCGCGGCGGTGCAGCAGGCGGCGCTAGCCGCCCACCGTGCGCTGGGTCTCGAGGTTTATTCGCGTGTTGATGTCCTGCTGGACGGCAGCGGCCGTCCCTGGGTGTTGGAGGCCAACACCATTCCCGGCATGACCGAGACCAGCTTGCTGCCGATGGCTGCCGCCGCGGCGGGCATGGATTTTCCCGCGTTGTGCCGCACCATTGCCGAGCTTTCGCTCCGGCTGAGGTGCCCCATGAGATAGTCAAAGCAAACCACCGCCATGAAACCGAAAACCTCACGCCAGAACCGCGACAGGAAGCTGCGGGTGAACGTGATGTCCCCGCGGATCGCATGGCTGTCGCTGCTCAGGCTTCTGGGTGTGCTGGCCAAGGCCACCTGCGTCGTTCTGCTGCTGGCGGCCGCCTGCTGGGGCTTGTGGCGCGGCGCGCGCCAGGCGTTCTATCAGAATCCGGATTTCCGGCTTCAGGTCATCGACCTCAACCCGAATGCGGTCATTGATGAAGCCGGCGTGGCGGATCTCGCGGGCATTGATCTTGCGGATTGTCCGAGCCTTTTTTCGATTGATGCCGCCGCTGCCGCTGGAAAACTCAAGGCCCTGCCCGGCATTGCCGGCGCACGCGTCGAACGCCACCTGCCGGGCACCTTGGTCGTGCGTGTCGAGCCGCGCGCGCCCGTGGCATGGATACGCCGCGAGGCTGGTTCTCCGGGCGATGTGGCCAATGCCGCCGGCGGCCTTCTGGTGGATGCATCGGGCTTCGCCTATCCCTGTCCGCCAAGGCAATCGGACGCCGCAGCCGCCCTGCCGGTCATTCTTCTGACGGACTGCCCGGAGCATCCGCTGGAGGCTGGCGGAACCATTCATCACCCCGCGCTCGGGCATTGTTTGCGACTGTTGGAATGCGCCCGTGCCGCCGATCCCGAATCGGTCCGCTGGATCGAGAGCATCCGCCAGGCGAACGACTGGTCGCTGGAACTCGTGACGCGCCACCGCACGGTGGCGACCTTCAGCCTGGGGGATCATGCGCGGCAGATTGAAAACCTGCGCGCGGCGCTCGACCACGCGGGGGCCAGGGGTTATGTCATTGAAACCATCAATCTGATGCCGAAGCACAACATTCCCATCACAGTGAGGGATGAACCGCAGCCACCGCGGGCCATTCTGGTCACTCCGCGCAAGGAGGCCGCTGCTGGCATGGCGGGGCCGGATGACCGGCTCGGAGCCGCCCACACTCGCGACTGAAACCACCCATCCGCCGCCCACATGTCACGCCGCGCCAAAATCCATGTCGGACTCGAAATCGGCACCAGCAAGACCTGCCTGGTGGTCGGCGAGGTCAAGGCGGACAGCGCGGTGCGCATCCTGGGCATTGGCGAGACCCGCAGTGCCGGAGTGAGGAAAGGTGAGATCTATGATTTCTCGCAGGCCCGCGCCTGTTTGAAGGAG
>JBIJBN010000171.1:0-4769 GCA_044345175.1 Luteolibacter sp. | reverse complement strand
CGTGTTGCGGGTGGTATCCGGGTTTTGAGGCATGAAAGAGTGTCAATCCACAAGCTGTGAACGGGATCCATCCACATGTTCTGAGTTTTCAAATTTTCTGACTGTCCGATGTTTGGTTGTGTGAATAATGCAGCCAGTGGCAAGTCAAACGCCATTTTCCATAAAGCGACACCTGCCACAGCCACTTGTCTATTTGGAACCGGCCGATCCGGGGCAGCGGGGGCTGTGATGGCGTGTGTCACGGCTGCTGGGGGGCGCCATTGCGGGCCTGAGGCCTCTCACCGGGGGTCAAGGCGGCGGGTCAAGGCGGCTTGCGCTCTCGTCTGCCGGGGGCATGGCGGGTTTGCCCGGGTCGGTGCCTGCGAGCATCTCGGCGAGCCATTCGGCGAAAGCGATGCCTTTGGGAGTGAGCTTGAGTGAAATGTGTCTGCGGTCGCCGCTGCTGGATGTGCGGCGCGCGAAGCCGAGTTTTTCGATGCTGTCGGCCACGCTGGTGACGGCGGCCGTGGTGACGCCGAGGCGCTCCGCCAGGTCCTTCAGGTTGAGGTTTTCGCCACGGGCGAGGTTCAGGCTGACCACTGCCTGGAGTGTGCTCAGTGACATGCGGCGCGATCTCAGGGTGGAGAGCACCAGGTTGATGCGCATCATGATGGCTTGGTTGGCCATCCGTGATGCTGCGGGTGACTGTTGCCCGCTTTGGATTCCATCCGCCACCGCAGGGGCGGCAGTGGGTTGCCCGTTCATGTTGGAATCATGGTAGGCATTCATGCTTTGGATCCGAGGTGCTGGGTGGAATGTGGGGATGCGGACGGATTTGCCGTATGCAACCTATTGAGCATCCCAAGCATGCACCATGATCCGGATATTGTCAAAAAGATTGGATTGTTCAATGATGTAAGTTTTGCATGCGGCTCACGTCATGCGTCATGGGTGTGTGGCCGAAGTGGGTTTGGAGGGCATCGTCCGCGGCGGCATATTCGCAGGCGAG
This sequence comes from Luteolibacter sp., assembly GCA_044345175.1. Classification (GTDB taxonomy): domain Bacteria; phylum Verrucomicrobiota; class Verrucomicrobiia; order Verrucomicrobiales; family Akkermansiaceae; genus Luteolibacter. The sequence goes on along the minus strand of JBIJBN010000171.1, from coordinate 3,781 downwards.
GGCCAGTCCGTTGGAAGCGGCGGCCGCCCTCCATTGGTGATCGTCCTGTGCGGCGAGTGCGGCGGTTTCGATCCGGTCGCAAAGTGTGGCGAGTCGTTGGGCGCCGATCGAGGCGGCGGAGCCTTTGAGCGAGTGTGCGATGGATGCGGAGCTGCCGAGGTCCCCCCTCGACATGGCATGGCTGAGCTCGGCAATCCTGCGTGCCACATCCGTATGGAACAATTCCAGCAGGCGGGTGCTGGCCTGCGAGTTGTCGGAGAATTGTGAGTTGAGTGCCTGGATGACCTGCGGATCCACGACGGGAATGCCTGCGGGGATTGCGGTTTGCGGCGGATTGGAGTGAGGGTTCCGCGCATCGCGGGCTTGTGCGGATGCGGCATGGGTGGCGAGAGTGCGGAGCAGATCCTCACGCGAGTATGGTTTCACCATGACCGCGCGCATGCCCGCCGAGAGGCAGCGTGCAGCGGCTTCCTGCGAGGCGTTTGCGGTGCAGCCGATGACCGCGGGCGGGGTGCCGCCGGCGTGATGTTTCAGGATTTCCACGGTGGCTTCACAACCGTCGAGAACCGGCATCGCGTTGTCCATCAGCACCACATCGAACGCGGCGGCGGCGCATGCGGCGACCGCCTGCCGGCCGTCGGGCACGGTGGTGACGAGGCAGCCGAGGGATTCGAGGCGTTCGCGGGCGATGCTGCGGCTGATTTTGTCATCATCGGCAACCAGCACCCGGATTCTGGCGGTGGCGGTGGTTGCCGCGGGTTCGGGTGGTTCATTGCCCTGGTCCTGTTCCGGCGGGCGGGTGCCGAGCGGGATCATGACCTTGACACGGGTGCCCGCGCCCGGCGTGCTTTTGAGGCGGAGCCGCCCGCCCAGCAAGCGGGTGATTTCATTGACGATCGCCAATCCGAGGCCGCTGCCGCCGGTTTTCCTCAGCCGCGCGGAATCGAGTTGGACGAAGGGGTGGAACAGACTGGGGATATCCTGATCCGCGATGCCAATGCCGGTGTCGGCAACGGTGATGCTCAGGGCGTCTTCGAGCGGGCGGCCTTTTTCGCGTGGCAGCGCGCAGCGGTCGACCGACACGCTGACTCCGCCCTTGTCGGTGAACTTGATGGCGTTTGAAACCAGGTTGCCGATGATCTGGCGCAGGCGCAGTTCATCGCAGATGATGGTTTCCGGAAGCGTGTCCGCAATTTCGGTTTTGAGCCACAACTTTGCGGAGCGCGCGTCCTTTTCAAAGGTCCGCATCACGTTTTCAATCATCGGCCGGAGCTTGATGTGCGATGCGGAGAGCTGGATCCCGCCGTGCTCGATCCGGACCATGTCGAGGATTCCATCGAGCAGCCTGAGCAAGGCCTTGGCCGAGGTATGGGCGTCCCTCGCCTGGCCGGCCAGCCGGGTGTCGAGGGCATCGGATTCCAGCATCAGTTCGAGCATGCCAAGCACGCCCTGCATCGGTGTGCGCAATTCATGGCTGATTTTGGAGAGGTAGAGTGTTTTTGCCTCATTGGCGCCCTCCGCCTCGATCCGGGCGGCGACCAATTTCTCTTCCCAACGGTGTTGCGCGGTGACGTCGATCAGCGTGACGAGCGTTGCCGCGGAGTGGTCATTGCCATCGGCCATCGGCCTGCGGAATGCCGACAGATGCAGGGTGCCTCCATCCGCCGCCGCGATGCGCACGATGATGCGTTTCCCTTCGTGGTGCGGTTCCGCCGGTTCCCTGCGGTGGTTTCCCGCAGAGGCATCGCGCGGGTCCAGCAGGTCCGCCAGCCGCATGCCGATTGCGGCATCCGCCGGCCGGCCGGTCACGGTGGTCCATGCCTGGTTGACGAAGGTGATGCGGTCGTTTTCATCGGCGAGGAGCACGATTTCGTTGAGGGCGTTGAGGATGCCGCGGTGCAGCCGCTCGCTGTTCACGAGCGAGGCCTCGGCGCGTGTGCGGGAGAGGGCTCCGGCAAAAACCTCCGCGCAGGTGCGGAGCAGCTCGAGGTCCGCATGCGACCATGAGTGGCGCGCACGGGTGGATTCCACGCCGATGAAGCCCTCGAGCCGCCCGGCGACGAGCATCGGCGCGGATGCGAGCGCGCGGATGCCTTGGGAGAGCAGCAATGCCTTGGCCGGCAGATCCCCGCTCATGGCCATCACGTCCGGGATCGCGATCACCTCGCCAGCCGCCAGCCGCGCGAACACGGCCGGCTCGATGTCGAGCGGGATGCCCTGGGATTCGGAAATCCGGGACGCCACCCGGTTGTCGCACCACTCGTGGATGTTGTCCATTACCCGCCGGCTGTGGTCTAACAGAAAAAAGTCCGCGCGGCAGGCGCCGCTGAAGAGGCCGATGTCCTGCAGCGCGGCCTTCACCGAGCTGTCGAAGGAATCCGGATCGACGAAGCGCGCGGAGATCCGGCTGAGGCAGCGTTCCATGCTGGCGCGGCGCAGTTCCGTGGTGCGGGTGCGGATGGTGGCCGAGTTGTCGAGGACGCCGCCGGAGAGATGGATTTCCGCTGGATCGCGCCCCTGTTCGGCAAGCCACCATGCGCGCAGTGGCAGCCATGCGCCGGAGGCGTGCCTGATGCGGAATTCCGCTGTGAAGGAATCCCCCGGTTCCGCCCGGCTGGCATGCACCGCCTGTTCGAGCGTCTGGCGATCCTCCGGGTGGACGCGTTCGAGGAATTCATCCACGCGGATCCATTCGGCATCCCAGTCCATGCCGGTGAGCCGCCTCCATCCGGACACCATGTGGATGAGCGGCGACTTGCGGTCGAGTTCCCAGATGGCGGCGCCGGTTGCCTCGATGGTCTTGTGCATCAGGCGTCCGTTGGCCTCGGTGCGTTGTGCGGATTTGCGGATGCCGCACGCTTCACGCCGGCTGCTTACAGCTTTGGCAAGAATGCCGGCCAGCATGGCCACGCGTGGAATCCGGCTTGCCCGCCATGTCCCGCTTTGCGTGATGTTTTGGAATTCAAGGCAGCCATGGCACCGGCCGTCGTGAACCAGCGGCACGGCAGCGAGTGCGGCCACGGACTCGCGTGTGAGCCGCCCGCGCAGCGGGTTGTCGCCGGCAAGCGATTTGACATCCGGCAGGTGGACGATTTCCCCGCGCTGATGGAGTCCGATCCAGTCCGGTCCCAAACGTGTCATCGGGCAGGTGCGTGTGTCCGGCGGCGCCGGTGCGATATCCCCGGCGCACCAGAGGCAGAGGGTTTCGACCGTGCGCTGGTCGAAGTCATAGATCATCAGTCGCGCGCGGTCCGCGCCGAGGAACCCGGCGGTTGCGGCGAGCGCCCGTGCCAGCCCTTGGTCGATGCGCTCGCAGGGGGTGCCGACCAGATCGACGGCGAGCTGCATCAACAGATGCTGGAAATCCCGGGGTTTCTCGCCGTGAACATCCACCTTCACACCATGGTTTGTTCGGTTTTGACCATTGGATTGTCAAGCTGCGATTGACACCCTGGTGTGTCTGTGGCACTAGATTTCCCCAGGGGGCGGGCGAGTGTACCGGATCAAGGTTTATTCGCCCGATGAAATCAGAAACATGGATGGCTTGGAAAACTTCCGGCTGGCACGCGCCCTCGGCGCCGTGTGCCACGCTCCGCAGTTGCGGAGGGTGGTGGCACGGCGTGACGAACCGACTGGAAGAACGACAAGACACCCATGATGGACGACGACACCGCATCGAGAGCGCAACAGGATTCCGGAGAGGCCATGCGTGGCCTGCCGGGCGAGACATCCGCCGCGGGTGCCTGCAAGACCGGGGGGGCGGGCGATGAAGTGGATGACT
>JBIJBN010000010.1:0-15574 GCA_044345175.1 Luteolibacter sp. | reverse complement strand
GAGTCCAAAGCCCCGCGGAACGGACCATAAAAAGCGGAAGCGTATTTCGCGGTGTAACTCAGGATCAGCACATCGGTGAAACCCTCCGCATCCAGCGCCTCGCGAATCGCACCCACACGGCCGTCCATCATGTCGGATGGGGCGACGATGTCCGCCCCGGCACGCGCATGGCAGAGCGCCTGGAGGCAGAGGATCTCCACCGTCTCGTCGTTGAGAATGATGGTTTCCCCGCGCGCATCCTGGCGCACCAGTCCGTCATGGCCATCGGAATTGTAAGGATCCAGCGCCACATCGGTGATCACGCAAAGCGACGGATGGGCCTTCTTCAAGGCGCGGACCGCACGCGGCACCAAGCCGTCCTCACGATGGCATTCCGCGCCATCCGGCGTCTTGAGGGCCTCATCGATCTTCGGGAAAAGCACCACCGCCGGAATGCCCAGCGCGTGCGCCTCGCCAGCCTCGCGCACCAGGCTGTCAACCGACCAGCGCGTCACGCCAGGCATCGACTGCAGCGGCACGTCCCCGGAGTCCCCGTGCAGGAAAAGCGGCAGGATCAGATCGGCGGGGCTGAGCGTGGTTTCGCCCGCCAATGCGCGGATCGCGGGCGTGCGGCGGTTGCGGCGCGGACGGAGCATGGCGGCAGAATGCACATGCCCGCGCGGATTTCCAGCATCGAAAGCCGCCATGCCGCAATATCGCCGCGGCGGACGCGAGATCACGCGGATGACGCGGCATCCGCCAGCGCGATGGCATTCGCAGCGGCGTATTCCCGGGTGTGGGACAGGCTGATTTGAACCTCCGTGATGCCGTGCTGCTTGGCAAAGTCCCCGGCGGCGCCCGCAAGCCGGATTTGCGGCGCGCCATTGGCGTCGTGGATCACCTCGATGTCGCGCAGGCCGGCATTCGCGCCGATGCCGGTGCCGAGCGCCTTGGCCACCGCCTCCTTGGCGGCGAAGCGTGCCGCAAAGTGGATGGCAGGGTCCTTGCGTGATTCGCAGTATCCGCGCTCGGCGCAGGTGAAGGTTTTCGCCAGGAAAGGTTCGCCATGGCGCGCGATGGCACGGGCGATGCGCGCCACTTCCACCACGTCGATGCCGATGCCGGAGATGCGCATGATTTCAGCCGGGGTATGAGGCCATCAGTTCCTTCATTCCGCGCACCGCGGTGGTCATGCCCACCCGCATGGCTTTGGAAACAATGCTGTGGCCGATGTTCAGCTCCGTCAGGTGGGGCACCGGGAAAAGGCAGCGGATGTTGCGGTAGTTGATGCCATGGCCGGCATTCACCTGCAACCCGGCGGCATGACCGGCAACCGCGGCCTCGCGCAGGCGCAGGATTTCATCCTCCAACCGACTGGCGGCCGCATTGGCGAAACACCCGGTGTGCAATTCGATCATCTCCACACCCATGCGGGCGGCGGCCTCCACCTGCGGAAGATCCGGATCGATGAACAGGCTGATGCGGATGCCCGCACCGCGCAGCCTCGTCACCACCGCGCGGATGCGGTCGAATCCGCCAGCCACGTCCAGACCACCCTCGGTGGTCAGCTCCTGCCGGGTTTCCGGCACCAGACAGCAATCGCGAGGGCCAAGCTTCAGGGCGAGCTCCGTCATTTCATCGGTCACCCCCATTTCAAGGTTGAGCGGCAGCGGCACGCCGGCGCGGATGGCGAAGGCATCGGCATCCTGCATGTGGCGGCGGTCGCCGCGGACGTGCAGCGTGATCGAATCCGCCCCGCCGGCCAGCGCGTCATGCGCCGCATCGATCGGGCACGGCTCCGCATTCGGCGCTGCGGGATCGGCCGCATAACGCGCCTGGCGCAGCGTGGCGACGTGGTCGATGTTGACTCCGAGGAGCAAGGGCATGCGCGGCCTTAACTCGGGAAATGGCGCACGGCAAGACCGGGATGCGGCGGTGAAATCGGGATTGCCAGCATGCCGGGCTCCGTTAGCCTCACCACCAGCCATGATCGTCGCTCCCAAAATCCGCGGATTCATCTGCACCACCGCGCATCCGGATGGCTGCGCCAGACACGTCGCCGCGCAGATCGCCGTGGTGAAAAACCGCGGCCCCATCGCCAACGGCCCGCGCAGGGTGCTGGTGATCGGATCGTCCACCGGCTACGGGCTGGCCTCGCGGATTGCCGCGGCCTTCGGATCCGGTGCCGCCACCATCGGTGTTTTCTTCGAAAAACCCGGCGAGCCGGACAAGTGCGGCACCGCGGGCTGGTATAACTCCGCCGCCTTCGAAAAGCAGGCCGCCGCCGCAGGCCTCTACGCCCGCTCGTTCAATGGCGATGCGTTTTCGGACGGGATGAAGGCAGAAGTGGCCGCCGCCATCAAACAGGACCTCGGCCAGGTGGACTGCGTGGTTTACAGCCTTGCCTCGCCACGCCGCGTCCACCCCAAAACCGGCGGGGTCTTCAAATCGGTGCTCAAACCGATCGGCCGGAGCTACACCAACAAGAACCTCAACACCAACACCGGCGTGGTCGATGAAGTCACCATCCAGCCGGCCGAGGGGGATGACATCGCGCAAACCGTCGCCGTGATGGGCGGCGAGGACTGGGAGATGTGGATCGACGCGCTGCTTGCACAAAACCTGCTGGCTCCCGGCGTGCGGACTTTCGCCTACTCCTACATCGGGCCGGAACTCACATGGCCGATTTACAAGAACGGCACCATCGGCAAGGCCAAGGAGGATCTCGAACGCGTCCAGCGCGCGCTTGACACCAAGCTCGCACCCTTGTCCGGCAAGGCATGGGTTTCGGTGAACAAGGCGCTTGTCACCCAGGCCAGCTCCGCCATTCCCGTGGTGCCGCTTTACATCTCGCTGCTCTACAAGGTGATGAAGGAACAGGGCAGCCACGAGGATTGCATCGAGCAGATGGACCGTCTTTTCCGCGACCGCTACACGCACCCGCAACCGGATGAACAAGGCCGCATCCGGCTGGATGACTGGGAAATGGACCCGAAGGTCCAGCAACCGGTGATGGCCAACTGGCAGATGGTGGATACCGGAAACCTGTCCGCACTCGCCGACATCGCGGGCTATCAGGAGAGCTTCCTGCGCTTGTTCGGCTTCGGCCTGGATGGCGTGGATTACGATGCGGAGACCGACACCGCAATGGGTGTCGCGTCGATCGCCTGATGCCTGAAACGTGGGATCAGGCGCCGCGCGGGATTTCCCCGCCGGCATGGATCAGCGGGCGCAGTGCGCGGTGTGCGCCCTCCAGCGCCGGGTCCGCGGCAAGCACCGCGTCCGCCAGTTCACGCGCCTGGCGCAGCAGCACGGTGTCCGCGAGAAAATCCGTGAAGCGGAGTCCGGCGAGTCCGCTTTGGCGGGTGCCCAGCACGTCACCGGGCCCGCGCAGCCGCAGGTCGGCCTCCGCGATCTCGAAGCCATCGGAGGATTCCTCCAGCACCTTGAGCTTGTCGATGGCCTCGGGATTGCCGGTGTCCGTGAGCAGGATGCAGTATCCCTTGTGGCCGCTCCTGCCGATACGGCCGCGGAGCTGGTGGATTTGTGCCAGACCAAAGCGCTCGGCATGATGCACGATCATCACGGTGGCGTTCGGCACATCCACGCCCACCTCGATCACGGTGGTGGTCGCCAGTGCGGCGATTTCCCCATCGCGGAATCGGCGCATCACATCCTCTTTCTCGTCCGGGCCGAGCTTGCCATGGATCAGGCCCACCTCGTGACCGGGCAGGCGTTTGCACCACTTGGCATGGGCTTCGGTGGCGGACTCCGCCTTGATGGCTTCGCTTTCATCGACCAGCGGATAGACGAGGTATGCCTGCCTGCCCTGCGCCAGCCGCTCCCTGACAAAGCGCGTCACATCGGTCTGCTTCGCGTCGCCGCGCACCGCGGTGACGGTGATGCCGCGCCCGGGCGGTTTTTCATCAAGCAATGAAACATCCAGATCGCCGTAAACCGTCATGGTGAGCGTGCGCGGGATCGGAGTGGCGGTCATCACCAGCACGTCCGGCGTCACCCCGCGGCGGATCAACGAGGCCCGCTGGGAGACACCGAACTTGTGCTGCTCGTCGATCACCACGAGTCCAAGGTCGTCAAACAACGAGTCATCATAAAGCAGCGCGTGAGTGCCGATGATCATCTGCGGCGCCGCATCGCCAACCGGCGCGGCCGCTTCACCGCGGCCGCCGGTGCGCAGCAAGACCCTCACGCCAAGCGGCTCAAGCCAGCGGCTGAATGTGAGGTGGTGCTGCTCCGCGAGGATCCGGGTGGGGGCCATGAGCGCGGCCTGGCAGCCGGAGTCCACGGCCAGAAGCATCGCCGCCATCGCGACGAATGTCTTGCCGGAGCCGACATCACCCTGCAGCAGCCGGTGCATCGGCCGGGCCTGGCGCATGTCGGCGACGATCTCGCGGATCGAGCGTTTCTGCGCTTCCGTCAGGTCAAATGGCAGGCTGCGGTAAAAGGCGCCGAGCAGCGCGGTGCGCCTGCCGAGCACGCGGCCGGTCTGCTCCATGTGGCGGGAGCGCCGCCATGCGACGTTGAGCTGGATGGCGAAGAATTCCTCCAAGGCGAGGCGGCGACGTGCGGCATGCGCCTGGCCGGGCTCGTCGGGAAAATGCGCGGCGAACAGCGCCGCCGCGCGCGGCATCGCGGGATCGGGATCGAAAGCCGCCGCCAGCGAGGCGGGATCGCAGTGGGTCAGCAGATGGTGGATGATTTCGCGCAGGCGGCGCTGGGCGATGCCGGGGATGTTCCGGTAGACGGGGACAATCCGTTCGAGATGGATCGATGCGCCGGCTTCGCTGTCGTCGCGCAGGATTTCGTATTCCGGGTGATCGATGAACAGACGGCCTTTGGACTCCTTGACCCTGCCGTGCAGGACCACCTCATGTCCGGCAGCGAGGATCTTGTGGAGATACGGCATGTTGAACCAACGGCAGGTGATTTTTCCCGAGCCGAACACTCCGCCGCTGCCATCCATGACCAGGGCCTCGAAGAAACCGCCGCGGCCGAACCTGCGCCGGGAACAATCGACCACGGTGCCGCGCAGGCAAACGGCCTCCGGTGTCGGCTGGTTGGGAAACAGATCGAAGCGGCGGCGGTCCTCGTGGCGCTTGGGGAGATGATCCAGCAGTGCGGAAACCGTGGGAAACCCGGCCGCGGCGAGCGCCTCCGCCTCCTTGGGATGCAGGAATTCCAGTGAGGCGGGTGCGTCTGTGGCGGAGATCACCGGGGACAGGAGATAGGAAATTTCAATCCATTCGCAAAGATGCCTCAGGCCGGCGGCAGGGCCGCGAGCTTCAGCAGGTAATCAAACGCATAAATGCCGGAGGCGTGTCCGTCAGCCCAGAAAAACCGCAGCGCATAGCCACCCACCGGCTCGAACCCGGTCAGCGAAAAGGCAGTGGCCGCGTAATCGACGCGCGGACGGATCACACGGCCCAACGCATCCGGCTCGCCCTGGCAGGCGGCACACGGGCAGGCCCGCCGCAGCATGGCCAGCGGAAGATATGCCTCCGGTCCGTCGGCAAAGGACAACGCCAGTTCGTCCACGATGACGGCCGCGTGTGCAAGGGTCATTGGCATGGCCGAATCTGGGCTCAACCGGGCGAACCGTCCACCGGATAGGCGCGCCCGCCGAAGATCAGCGAGCCCACCCGCACATGCGTGGCACCCTCCTCCACGGCAACCTCGAAGTCACCGCTCATGCCCATGCTCAGCGCCGGCAGCGGTGTGCCACACTGCCGCTCCAGCTCATCGCGCAATTCCCTCAGGGCCGCAAACCACGGCCGGGAGGCCTCCGCATCCGGCCCCGGCGGCGGCAGGCACATCAGGCCATGCACCTCCAGACGCCCAAGCTCCAGCAACGGGCCGATCTCCGCGCGGATCTCATCCGGCTCGAAGCCGCCCTTGGTTTTCTCCCCAGCGATGTTGACCTGCAGCAGCACCTTGGGAAACAAGCCAAGCTCGGCCGCGATGGCGTCCGCATGGGCGGCCAGCCGCAGCGAATCCACGGCATGGATCAACTCGAAGCGCGGCAGGATTTTCCGCACCTTGTTGCGCTGCACCCGGCCGATGAAATGCCAGCGCAGCGTGCCGGGCAACATCCCGATCTTACCCTCCGCCTCCTGCAGCCGGCTCTCGCCAAACACCCGCTGGCCGGCATCCGCCGCCTCGCGGATGCGCTCCGCCGGAAAGGTTTTCGAAACAGCGACCAGTTCCACATCCGCCGGATCCCGGTCGGCCCGGGCACAAGCCGCGGCGATCCGGCCGCGGATGGCTGCGAGATGTTCCGCGATGTCGCTCATCGTGTGGTCACGGGCGGGGCGCGTCAGCGGATCATGCCCGCGAGCCGCGCGTTTTCCGAAAGCTCGACCAGGTCCCTGAGGACGGCCAACGACTCGCGCTTCACCGGATCGATCCCGGTGGGCCACTCCGGCGTTTGATCCAGATCCTCGGTCTCGTCCTTGGCGCGGCGCATGTAGGATGATGACCCGTCCGACGGATCATAAGGCTTCAGTGCGGCGGATTCATCCAGATCATCGAGCGTGATTTTGAAAAAACGGAAAACCTCCTTGTCCTGCATGGCCATCTCCGCGAAACGGGCCCTGCGCTCGGCGTTGCGCTCCTTCTGGCGCGCGTCCGACTCCCCGATCTCCTGCCGCCGCTCGGATATGTTCAGCGACACCTTGTTTTTTCCGAGCCGGTCTTTGGCCTTGATCACATCCTCGATGACATAGGCGAAATCCTTGCAGGTGTTCACACGCTTGCTGCTCAGCTCCTTCAGACGCGGGATGAAAAGCGCCTGGGGATCCTGCGGCTTGAAATACGGGGCGCGGCGGATGCGGTCGTGCGCAAGGGGATGGTCGAGAAAAGCCTCACCCATCTCCATGGCATCCATCAGGCTGGGCAGGACCAGGTCCGAGGCCACCCCGTCCATCTGGGTGGATGAGCCGGAGGGACGGTAGAACTTCTGGATCGTCACCTTGAGAAATCCCGCGCGGTTCCTCACCGAGAACAACGGCAGCATCCGGCCGATGTCCATCGGTTGCTGCACGGTGCCCTTGCCGAAGGTGGACGACTCGCCGACGATGACCGCCCGATTGTGGTCCTGCAGCGCACCGGCGAGGATCTCGCTGGCGGAAGCGCTGCTCTTGTCGGTCATGACCACCAGCGGGCCGCCGTAAATCGGCTTGCCGTTTTCCGAATCCTGCGGCTCCACCTGGCCCAGCGTGTTCCTGACCTGCACCACCGGACCGCGGTCGATGAAAAAGCCGGTCATGCGCCGCACCTCCTCCAGCGAGCCACCGCCATTGTTGCGCAAATCCAGAACCAGGCCGTCGATTTTCTCCCCCACCAAACGGCGCAGGATGCGCTCCACATCCACCGAACACCGCACCTTGCCCTCGTCAAAATCCGCATAGAACGATGGCAGCTTGATCACTCCCAGCCGTCGCACCTGGTCGCGGCCGTCCTTCATTTCAATCAACTCGCCGCTCGCCTGCTCGTCCTTCATCTCCACCTTGCCGCGCTTGATCACGACAATGCGCGTCTCGCCACCCGGGCTGGCGGCGGGCTCGACCTTGAGCCCCACCGAGGTCCCTTCCTTGCCGCGGATCAAATCGACCACCTTGTCGATCTTCATGAACATGATGTCGGTCATGTCCTCGGGCTTGCCGCCGTTGAGCGTGTCCACCGCGACGATCCGGTCGTTGAGTTTGAGAACGCCGTCGCGGTCGGCCGGTCCTCCGACCACGATGCCCATGATCTTGGTGGCGCCGTCCTCCTCGGCCTGCAGCAGCGCGCCGATGCCGACAAGTTCGTTCTTCATGCCGTCCTTGAAGCGGCTCATCTCGCGGAAACTCATGTAATCCGTGTGCGGATCATAGGAGCGCGAGACGGCGCTGAGGAAATAATTGGCGATCTCCTCGTCATCCACATCCTTGACGCTGCTGAGGAAGCGCTTGTAGCGCAGCGCGACCTTTTCCTCCGGGCTGCGGTCGTCGCTTCCGGGATCCGGCTTGCCCTGTTCCCTGGCGAGCTTGGAGAGCATTTCCCGGCGGAGCGTCTCGGCGAGAACCGCCTCCTTGATCTGGCGCCGCCAAAGATCCGCGGCCTCTGCCTCGTCACGGGGCCATGGCGCGTTCTTGCGGCTGAGCATCACCTCCTCATCCACTGAAAAATCGAATTCGCCATCGTTGAGCAGCCGGGTGGCCTGGGCGACGCGCTCCTCGACACGCTTTTCAAACAAGCGGTAGATCTCCATGGCGGCCGGCATGCTGTTTCCCTGCAGCAGCATGGTATGCAGCCGCGTGCCGTAATCACTGTTAAAACGCTCGACATCACCGGCAGTGAAGTAAAGACGCTGGAAATCGAGATCCTTGAGATACACCTCGAGAAACCGCCGGCTCAGGTCCTCATCAAAGCGCAGGCGCGCAAAATGGCTGTTCTGCAGCATGATCGCCATCTGGCGGCCGACTTCATTGAAGTCCGCCGTCTGCGCAGGCGCGCTGGGAACGAGCGAGGCGGCGGCCGCCAGGGCGGCGACTTGACGTAACCATGAGTGGATCATGCGGTGAAACCGGAGCTGGGGTTCTGATTCGCGCAAAAAAATGCCATGCTTTGGCGGGATGTCGATTTCCAATATTGCGGCGGCTTATTGCCGGGACTTGCGAAGATCCAGCCAGCGGCGGAAATAGGCTTCCCTCGCCGCCTGCTCCGCGGCCTCGAGATCCACCTGCCGCTGGTCAAGAAACGGGTTGTCCGCGATCAGCGGGCGGCGGCCCAGCGTGACGCGCAGTTGAATCACTCCCCCGTCGCGCAGCAGCTTGAGGGTGACGCGGCTGCCGGGTTTGAGTTTCCGGATATGGGTGCTGAACGGCGTGGAGGCCGCCTCGTCCCGCCATGCCATGTCATTCAGGCCGATCACGAGGTCGTTGGCCTTCACCCCCGCCTTGAGTGCGGCGGATCCCTCCACCACATCGACCACGCGGATCACGCTGCGGGGCTTGTTTTCCCCGGGCACGAGTGCGGTTTCATCCTGCATGCGGATGCCGATGTAGCCCTCGCCCTCCTTGAGATAATCATCCGTCACCAGATCGCGCAAAACCGCCAGACAGCGTTCCCGGACCTCCGGATCGGCATGGCCGCGGGCTGCGAGATACAAGGCTTCCTTGGCAGGCTCCGGCCGCTGGCGGGCCCATGCGAGCAGCCCGGCCTGCGCCTGCTCGCGCACCTGGAATTCATCCGAGCCCATCTCCGCCAGCGCGGTGGCAGGCAGGTCGCCCCCACACACCCGGAGACCGTATGCGAGCGTGAGAGCGGATGCCGCCGCGATGACCGGAAGGAATCCTCCGGCTGTACCGGTGATCCGGTGCCTGGCCGGGTGCTCATGCCCGGAAATGCGGGACCGCCGGCGGAGGAATGGGGACATGGGTGGCACCGCGGGACGCCTCACCGGGTATCCCAAGGACGTTTCTGCGGCACTTCAATGCTGTCGTTGGGCTGCAGGGGAATCTGCATGTTGGTCAACTCGCTGAGGTCATACTCGCGCTGCTTGCCGGCCCTGAGCAGTTTCACCCGCTTGATGGTGCCGAAGGGCGTGGGCCCGCCGGCACTCTGGATCGCCTGCCACAGCGTCAGGCCGCGGTTGAATTTCTGCGGGCCGGGTTTCTGCACCGAACCACCCACGTGCACGACCATTTCCTCCAGCGCGCCGCCCTCGACATCGGCCACCACCTGGAAGGTCGGGTTGCGGTAGATTTGCGCGCTGCGGTAGCGGGCCTCGAGGGCCGCGGCAAGCACCTCGGGTTTCAGCCCGGCCGCCCTGACCTGGCCGATGAACGGCATGTTGATCGTGCCGTTCTCAGCCACCGGATAGGAGCCGTCGATCCGGCCCTTTTCCTCTTGGGGAATCCCGAGGACGGCGATGGCGACGCTCCTGCCGCTCTGGATCTGCGCGGAGAGGGAACACAGCGCGAGTGCCAGCAGGACCAGTGTGGTGGAAATGGTTTTCATGAATGACGGGACTCGGGAAAAGGTTCAATAATGATCGGCTCCACCGCCGCCGCGAGGAGCGGTCGCCACAGGCTTGGTCGCCTGCTCGGTGGCGGACACCCGGGCGTCCGCCTGGTTCTCGGAGGGCGCGTAATAGGTGTAATAGCTGGTGTAGTATTGATACTGGCTGTCGCTGTGGACATCCACGTTGTTGAGCACCACGCCGATCACGTGGCCGCCGACGTTTTCGACCGCCTGCTTGACACGCAGCAGCATGTTGCGCGGCAGCTTGCGGTGCTGGACGACGAGCATGGTGAGATCCACCTCGCTGGCGAGCACCGAGGCGTCGCTCACACCAAGGATCGGCGGACTGTCCACCAGCACCAGGTCGAAGCGCTGCTTCACGTCCTGGATCAGTTCGGACATCCTGCGCGAGTTGAGGATGCCCGCCGCATCCGCGGGAAGAATCCCGGAGGGCATGAAGTAAAGATTGTCCACAGGTGTCTGCAGGATCACATCCTCGAGCATCAGGTCGGTGGTCAGATAGTTGGTGAGACCCACCGAGTTGTTGATGTCGAAGAACGTGTGCAGGCGCGGACGCCGCAGGTCGGCATCGATCATCAGGGTGGAATATCCGCCCTGGGCGCAGATGTAGGCGAGGTTGCAGAGCGTGGTGGACTTGCCTTCGCCCGCGCCGCCGGAGACCACGGTGATGGTGTTGTCCTCGGGGTTCTTGCGGTTGAACTCGATGTTGGTGCGCAGGATCCGGTAAGCCTCGGCATCCGGGCTGGAACCGCTCTGCTTGTGCAGAATCGAGACATCCTTGGGAATCACCGCGAGCACGGGGACCTGCAGGTATCGCTCGACATCCTCAAGCGTCTTGACCGAGGTGTCGAGGAACTCGAGGAAGAACGCGATGCCGATGCCGAAAATCAGCCCGACCACCGCGCCGAGGACGAGATTGAGCGTCACGTTCGGGCTGACCGGGTTGTTGGAAATGACCGGTGAGTCATGGATCTCGACACTCTCGCCGGGGATCCGGCGGGAGATGGTCTCGCCCATCTGCTTGAGTTTCATCGTCTGCAGCAGCTCCTGGTCGGTCTCGAAGTCCCGCTTGGCGTCGACATAATCCTGGGCGTCCAGGCCGCGCTTGATCGCCTCCTCGCGCGTCTCGTCCTTCATCACCTCCACGCTCTTGAGCCGGTTGACCGCGAGATCCAGCTGCGCCTGCAGGGTGGCCCGCAGGTTGACCACGCCTTCGTCGAGCTGGCGTTTCATGTTCTCGATCTGGTCGAGGGCCACCAACACCGAAGGATGGCGGTCGCCGAGGCCGCTGATTTTCAAGCCGTCGAGATGGCGTTTGGCCTCCTGGTATTGGGGGTAGAGGGTGCGGATGATGTTGTCCGGCAGGTTCAGGCCGCCGGCGTAGACCATCAGCTGGTCGCTGTCATACTTGAGCAGGCTGCTGATCTGGCTCTCGAGCTGGAGTTTCTCCTGTTCGATTTCGTGATAGGTTTGCAGCGCGCTGCGGGCGCCCTGGTCCTCGTCCACGCCGCCCTGGTTGTAGAACGAGTCCTGCCCCTTGTAGATGATGCCCTTGTTGCGGACGATGGTGGACAGCACCTTGCGGCGTTCCTCCACCTTGTCCTCCTGGTCACGCACCGCATTGTTGAGTTCCTCGAGCTGGCGGTCGGCATAGCGGGTTTCGATCTCGTCGCGGTATTCCTTGTAGGCGCGTGCCACCTCCTCGGCGATGTCGCGCGCGTCGATCTTGTTGGTGTGGCGCACGCGGATGGCGATCAGGTCGGTGCCCCGGATGTTCTGGGTGTTGACAATCCGCTTGAGCATGCCGAGAGCCAGCTCCTTGTCCACGTTCCAGCGGTTCACCAGCTGGAGGTTCTCCACCACTTTCATCAGGGAGTTGCGGCTCTTGATTTTCTCGAACTCCGTTCCGAAGAACTGCGGGGTCATTTTACCGGCGCCCGAGGACTCGGTCATCTGCGCCCCGAGGGGTGACATGCCGGCCTGGCGCGGCTTGACCTCCATAACCGCCTGGCTTTCGAACTTCTTGGGCATCACGTAGGTGATGACTGCGGCGGTCATGAAAACAAGCAGCAGGGTGAGCAGGATGATGCCGTAGCGGTTCTTGATGACCTGCCAGTAGTCGACCACATGCAGGGTGGCCTCGTTTTGTTGCGGGGAAGAAAGGTTCATGGGGCGCAATTTTTCACATGTCCGGGGGAATTCCAGTCAAAACAAAAACTCCCGCAATGGGCGACATTGCGGGAGTTCGTAGACCGTCAGTCAAGAAAACACAAGCAAGCGATCGGGGGTTTGGAACCGGCCTGCGCCGGGGTCAGAATTGGGCCGTGACACCGAGCGAGATCCGGTTGCGGTCGTAATCCCGCGCTTCGGTCAGGCCGGACGAGGAAGTGGTGTGGCTGTAGTAAAGGTTGCAGTAAAGATACTCGGCAAACTTGTAGGACAAGCCGATGTAGGCGTTGAGCAGGCCCTCATAATTGTCCTCACCGTAAACATTGGCATTGTTGATGTTGCGCCCTTCCAGATAGTCGGTATAGATGAAATCAATACCGGATGAGAGCGACATGTTCTGGGCGAGGGCGTATCTGGCGGTTGCGCCGATGCGTAGCGTGCGGCGGTCTTCATAGTCCAGATTGTTCAGGACCGTGTCATACACCTCCATGCTGTAGCGGGTGAACGCGCCAAGCCGGAGTCCCTGCATGGCCTCGGATTGCAGCGCAATTTCGAAGTAGGGATTCGAGCGGCTGTCGCCCCTTTCCACATCGCGGGACTGGACACCGCCCTTGAAGATGCCGACCGTGTTGGGCGAAAATCGATGGTCCACACCCAGCACGAGGAACTGGTCGGTGGAATCCGAGGCCCGGCCATCGGCGTCCGTCTGTGAGTAGCGGTATTCCGCGGTGAGCACCGACTGCGGAGTGAGCTGGTAGCGGAACTGGTTGTAGCCCTCGACGACTTCGCGGTCGAAATCGTTCTCGCCATCGACGTCCTGCTTGTTGCCGCTGAAGCGGATGCCCGTGTAGGTTCCGAGGCGTTCCGTCCAGCGGTAGCCGACCGATTCGTCAAACATCCAGCTCAGCGACTCCTTGCCGCTGCGGCCGGAGGCGATGCCGTAGGCGTATTCCGGTTCCAATTCGTTGGCGATGTAGTTGCGGCTGACAAAACGCAGACGCTCGCTGTAGCGGTAGATGCCTGAGGCATTGATGCGGGACTGGCTGAAGGTGTCGTCACTCAGGGAATCCGGCTTGTCGAAGTAATGGATCAGCCCGAGTTTGCCGTAAATGTCCAGGGTGACCTGCGGAGTGACCGATGTGTATTGCACACCGGCTGTCGGAGCCACGGCAAGAGATGAGTCCTTGTCGACCGAAGAGCCGGCCGCGACGTGGTCGTCGAAGATGGCATAGGCACCCAGCGACAAATCGACGGGCAGGGACTCGAGAGCCTCCGCACCGGTGTAATAGAGACCCTCGGCGGCGATGACCGGAGATGTGAGGGCCGCGAGAAACATGGATGGACAAAAGCGCTTCATGGGATGGATAAGGAATGGGGGGTATGGAATTGATTCGAGAATGTCAGGTTCCGGAGGGATCAGCCGGCATTCGGATTGGTGACCGGATTGATGATGACCGGGGGGATAATCACGCCGCCGCCGCCGCCGCCGCCGGAGAAACCGCCGTCGCCCGCGCCGCCGCCGCCGAAGTTGTCGGCACCGCCGGCGCCGCTGTCTTCGGTCGTTTGTTGATCGGTAGCGAGCACTTGGCCGGAATTGTTCTCACCGGGGAAGAGGAGCGGGTTGGTTTGTGGCGTGGTAAGCCCGGTCTGGGCGGCTGCCTGAATCACCGTGGACTGGCCCGGTGCCGCTGCTTCCGCCGCTTGGGTGATGAGCGTGACCGACTGTGGAGCCGCGCCAACCGCAGCCTGGACGATTGCCGCGACCTGTTGGGGAGCCGCGGTCACAGCTGCCGTGGTGATGGCAGGTGCCTGCTGGGGAGCCGCGGTCACAGCCGCCGTGGTGATGGCAGCTGCAGCGTCGGGAGCTGCAGTCACAGCTGCCGTGGTGATGGCGGGTGCGGCATCGGGGACTGCGGTGACGACCGCGCTAGTGATTGGGCCAGCTGCACTGGGAGCTGCGGTCACTGCGGCGGTGGTGATGGCTGCGGCGGCTTGGGGAGCAGCGGTGGCTGCCGCCCCGGCGATCGATGCCGCGGCTTGGGGAACCTCGCGGATTGCCGTTTCCACCAGCGTGGCAATGAAGGTGGCGTCACCGCCGAACAAGCCGAGGGAAACCACCGACTCCACTGCTGCCTTGACGATGTCTGCGGCGGCGCTGGGGTTGGCCCTGACTTCTTCGGCCACGGCATCGGCGATGGAGGTGCGGCTTGCACCTTCCGCTTCAACGGCGGCTTTGACACGTTGCACCGCTTGGGTGGCGGCCGCATTCTGGGCGGACACCGGCAGCGGGAGGGATGTAAACACAAAGCACAGGGCCATGATCAGGCCTGCTTGGATTCGAATTGTTTTCATGGCATGCATGTGGGGGATGATGTGGGACAGGTGGGGATGATGAGATAAATGAGGATGGCGGACTCGGGACGATAGGAAAGGATGTGGAGCGGGCAGCGGGAATCGAACCCGCGTGTCTAGCTTGGAAGGCTAGGGCTTTACCATTAAGCTATGCCCGCGGTTTCGAAGTCAGTGAACAGCCGCCCGGCCCGCCCATCAAGCCTTTTTTTCGGGATTTTCCCGATTTATTTCGGGTCTGTGAACCATCGGGATTTCCCTTGATTCGCCATGGAAAAAGGGTCTTGGATCGGGGGTGTGAGCCGCGGGTGTGGTTCAATGGCAGAACTTGAGCTTCCCAAGCTTGAAACACGGGTTCGATTCCCGTCACCCGTATCCGCCGTCACAGACCGCTGGGCTGGTCCAGAAACCTCCACGGCAGGCCGTATTTGGCCGCCATGGCCGCGGCGAGCGCCTGGACGCCGGAAGTTTCCGTGGCGTAATGACCGGCCAGCAGCAGGTTGACCCCGAGTTCCAGTGCGAGTGGGTGGCTCCAATGCGGGCCCTCCCCGCTGATGAAGGTGTCCATGCCGGCCGCGGCGATGCCGGCGATCTCCGATCCTGCCCCACCGGTGATCAGGCCCAGGCGGGAAATCTGGTCCGGGCCGCCGGGGCAGACATGCACCCGGCCGCCGCCGACCGCATGGCGCAGGGTTTCGGCCAGATGGTCGCGGGTGCCCGACCATGAGCCCCGCAAACCGAGAAAAATCCCCTTCCACTCGAAAAACGGTTCCGGGTTGGCCAGCCCGATCGCCCGGGCAAGCTGGATGTTGTTGCCCCACTCGGGATGGATATCGAGGGGCAGGTGGCATGCATACACGGCCAGCCCGGCATCCATCGCGATCCTGATTTTGCGGTGGAACGCCCCGGTGAGCGGTTGCAAGCCCTGCCAGAACATGCCGTGGTGCACGACCAGCAGTCCGGGTCCGCCGGCCGCGGCGGCTTCGATCACCGGCAGCGAGGCATCCACCGCCGCGACGATGCGCCCCACCCT
>JBIJBN010000170.1:0-4802 GCA_044345175.1 Luteolibacter sp. | reverse complement strand
CTTTCTTCAGGCGGGTGAATGCGGCGGCCGGAGTAGCGGCGGCGAGCATGCCAAGGCCGGCGAGACCAAGGGTGCCCAACATGCCGCGGCGGCGGATCAACAGGTTTTCAGGAGTCGCAGGGTCATCAGGGAAAAGCATGGTGTCAGGAGCGGGATCGGGGCTGTTGGAAGCGGATTACGTGCCGAAACACGCGGATCTTGCGCAAAAAGCGTCAAAAATCCCCGCGAGGAAACCAAACGATCCAGCCCGGACAAGCAAAAAAAGCCCGGCGTTGTCTAACTTTTCCGCAAGCGCGGCCCGCAGTCGTCAATCCAGCTCTTTTTTCTCAAGCTCCGCATCGAGATGCTTGAGGAAATCCCCCGCATCCGGGAACTCCGAGGCGAAAAAACGGCTGAATTCCTTGCCGTCGAAATCGAGCAGCACCACGGTCGGAAACCCCTCGATGCGGAATTTCTCGGCATGCGGCTGGTTTTTCGCTGCCAGTTCCTTGTTGCCCCTCGGAAAATCAAGCTCGACGAGGATGAACTTCTTCGAGGCGGCATCGATGAATTCCTTCTTGGAAAACACATTCTTGCGCATCGCGATGCAGGGCGGGCACCAGTCCGATCCGGTGAATTCGACAAGCACCGGCTTTTTCTCCGCCGCGGCCTGTTTCAGGGCCTTCTCGAGATCATCCGTCCACCCCTCCGGGACACTGGCAAATGCCGGGGCGGATAGCGCGGCGATTCCGACTGTGAATGATGCGAGATAGGTGATGGCTTTCATGGCGCTTTTAACGTATCGGTGCGGACGCTTTATTCAAAAAAATTTGCCCGGCCCGCCATCAGCGGCTAGCCAGCCGCATGCAGCCGCCGCGCCTGATCATCGCCACCCGCAACCGCCACAAGACGGAGGAGATCCGCGCCATGCTCGGCGGCAGCCATGAGGTGCTCGATGTCACGGCGTTTCCCGAATGTCCGGTGATCGAGGAGACCGGATCGACGTTTCTCGAGAACGCGCGGCTCAAGGCGCTGGGCATCAGTGCGGTGCTGCCCGGTCTGGTGTTGTCCGACGATTCGGGCCTGGAGGTGGACGCATTGGGAGGAGCACCGGGAGTGTGGTCGTCCAGCTATGGCGGCGAGGAAGGCAATCACGCCCGCAACAACACCCGCCTGCTGGCGGAAATGGCCGGCGTCACCGACCGCCGCGCGCGCTTCCGCTGCACCATGGTGCTGGCCGCGGAAGGCCGGGAAATCGCCAGCTTCAACGGCACCGTCGAGGGACGGATCGTCGATGCGCCGCGCGGCGAGCGCGGATTCGGCTATGACCCGTTGTTCGTGCCCGAAGGCCACGAGGCCACTTTCGCCGAGCTGGGGGATGCGGTGAAAAACACCCTCAGCCACCGCGCGAGGGCGCTTGCGGAGGCCGCCGCACACCTTGCCCGGCGCCCGCCCGATGAGCGGTTTTTTCAATGACGTCCGGATGCCCGCGGGTCATTCTGGCCGCGCTTGAGTTCCCACCGCACATCACCCGCGGATCTGGAAGGCATGCCGCCGGGCGTGCCCCACATCATCGGCAATGAGGCTGCCGAGCGCTTCTCGTTCTACGGCATGAAGGCGGTGCTCGCCGTGTTCATGGTGAATTATCTTCACCTGATGGACGGCCGTGGCGGCACCGCCATGAACGAGGCCGAAGCCGCCGCCATGGTGCATTTTTTCAATGGCGCGGTCTATCTGACGCCATTGCTGGGCGCGCTGCTCGCCGATGTCTGGCTCGGGAAATACCGCACGATCATCCTGCTCTCGCTGGTCTACTGCGCGGGTCACGCCGCGCTGGCCTGCATGGGTTTGTCCGGCAACGCGTCTTGGTGGCTCGCCGCGGGACTGGCGCTCATCGCGCTGGGCTCCGGCGGCATCAAACCCTGCGTCTCGGCCCATGTCGGCGACCAGTTCGGCCCGCGCAACGCACACCTGCTGCCGCGCGTGTTCAACGGGTTCTACTTCTCCATCAATGCCGGCGCCCTCGTCTCGATGATGCTAACGCCATGGCTGCTGGAATGGCACGGTCCGCACTGGGCCTTCGGCGTGCCGGGCGTGCTGATGGCCGCCGCCACGCTGGTGTTCCATGCGGGCAGGCGCAGGTTTGTCCACGTGCCCGCGGGCGGCAGGCGTTTTTTCCGCGAGCTTTCCAGCGGCGAGGGCATCGGCGCGATGGCCAAACTGCTGCCGCTCTACCTCAGCGTGGCGGTCTTCTGGGCGCTCTTCGACCAGACCGGATCGACCCTGGTTTTCCAATCCGAGGACATGGACCGGCATTTCCTCGGCTTCGAGTGGCTGCCATCCCAGATCCAGTCGCTCAACTCGTTCTTCGTGCTCACATTCATCCCGCTGTTCGCGCTGGTGGTGTATCCACTCGGCGACCGGGTGTGGAAACTCTCGCCACTCCGCAAAATCGGCCTCGGATTGTTCGTCATGGCGGGCGCCTTCGCACTGGTGGCCATGGTCCAGCGCTGGATCGACAGTGGCGCGCGTCCGCACATCATCTGGCAGATCGCGGCTTACGCGCTGCTCACCGCGGCGGAGGTCATGGTCTCGATTGTCGCGCTCGAATTCGCCTACACCCAGTCGCCGCGCACCATGAAGTCGCTGCTGATGTGTTTTTACCTGGCCTCGGTGTCGCTGGGGAATTTCCTCGTGGCCGGCGTGAACCGCCTGATCCAGATTCCGGACGCCGCAACCATCCAGCTTGAGGCGGCGCTGGCGGCATTGCCCGCGGACTGGCGGGCGGATCCGCGCACGGTGGTGCTGCCCGGCCATGACGGCGTGACCGGCACCGGGGACGACCTGATCCAGCGCCTCAGCGGCGGCAGGCCCACTGCATTGGAAATTCCCGGACAAGCGGTCTTCGAACAAGCGGCCGACCGCATTGGATCGCTGGTGGCGGAGGGCGGCGGACGCTTTCCGGACCAGGCGGAGGCCGCCGCAGCCATCGGTGCCATCCGCGATCCGTGGGGCTGTCCGCTGCGCTATCAGATCATCAACTCCTCACAGGCCCGCCTCATCAGCGACGGGCCCGACCGCAAGGCCGGCACGATGTGGGACCTCGGGCTGCTCATGGATCTCCCCGCACCCGCCGGACGCGCCGGTGCCGCTGCAAGCCGGCGGGAAGACCGCCGTGAAACCTGGCTGGAGCGCCGCAAACGCGAACTCGGAATGCGCGAACCCGCGGCGGAGGATGCTCCCGCAGTCATCACCTGGCGCGCGTTCAGCGGCGGCCAAACCCGCCTCGAAGGCGAGGCCTACTTCCGTTTTTTCGCATGGCTGATGCTCGGCACGGCCGTGGCCTTCGTGCCGTATGCGATGCTTTACCGCCAGAAAACCTACCTTCAGGATTGAGCCGCAGCGCCATTTGCGGCACGCGCGGATTCCTGCCGGCACCTTGACCGCAGGTCACAGGCGCGGCACCATCCACCGCAGATGCATTTCAAATCCCGCACGCTCGACGCATTGCGCGCGGCACGCCCGCTGGAATCCGCAGGCAACGCTCTCGTCGGCTTCGATGGATTCGTGGACACCATCGTCACCGCGGTCGACCAGCGGACCGCGCAAGGCGGGGCCTTCACACCCGTGCGCACCATCGCCGGATTCGCGAGCCGCATCGCCGCCGCCGCGGGAAAAAGCACCAACATCGAGTTGTATCCGCGCCTGGAGAAAGCGGGTGGCAACGGCCCGATCATGGCCGGCGCGCTGCTGGCCGCCGGCACGCGCGTCACCTGCATCGGCGCGCTCGGGCGGCCCGCGGTCCATCCGGTGTTTCAAGAGCTTGCCCGCCACGCCACGGTGTTTCCACTCTGCGAACCGGCCACCACCACCGCGATCGAATTCAACGACGGCAAACTGATGTTCGGCCAGCTCCGCAGCCTCGATGGCATCACGCTCGATGCCATCGAATCCACCGTGGGCGCGGATCAACTCCGCGCGCTGCTCGCGGCGGCCGATGTCACCGCACTGGTGAACTGGACGATGGTCCCCAACATGACTTCCATCCTGCGCGGACTGCTCGACCACGTCCTTCCGGAAGCACCCGCACGCGGCGACCGCATGTTTTTCTTCGATCTCTCAGACCCGGAAAAACGCACGCGCGCGGATTTGCTGGAAGCTCTGGAAATCATCAGCCGCTTCGGTGCCCATGGCGCGGTCATCCTCGGGCTCAACCTCAAGGAGGCCCGGCGCATCCATGCCGAACTCGGATTCGCCACACGCGGCGCGACGGAGCAAGACCTGCGCGCCACCGCCGCCGGAATCCGCACCACCCTGGATCTCGACACCGTGCTGGTGCACCCGCGCGAGTCCGCCGCATGCGCCACCAACGCGGGCACGTTCCATGTGCCCGGCCCGTTCACCGGGACCCCGCTCATCACCACCGGCGCGGGCGATCACTTCAATGCCGGCTTCATCCATGGCCGCCTGCTCGGACTCGACCCTGAGGCCTGCCTCTGCCTCGGCGTCTGCACCAGCGGCCACTACGTGCGCACCGGCATCAGCCCCGGCATCGACGAGTTGGTGGAGTTCCTCGAATCATGGTCTTGAACAAGGCCCGCTCCCATCGTTGGAATAGGCATCCATCCGCACGCCTCCACCCACCCGTGCGCACACCCGCCCCGAAACCATGAACACCGCGATCCCGGCCCTGCTCCTGCTGCCCTTGCTTTCCGCATGCACGCGGATCCACCCGGAATCCACTCACGATCCTGCCGAGGTTCGGGAAAAAATGATCCGCATCCAGATGAATTTCGACGATCTGGACCGCAACGGCGACGGCC
>JBIJBN010000284.1:0-2889 GCA_044345175.1 Luteolibacter sp. | reverse complement strand
TGCCTTGCGTTGCGCCTCGCGCACCATGTTCCAGCCCACGCTGCCGCTGCCATCCGTCAACTTGCCGACGTTGGGCAGCTGCACCCAGGCGAAGGGCAGATCCTCGCCCCAGCGGGCGCGCCAGTCATTGATCAGCAACTCCTGCTGCTGCTGGTAGGTGATCCACAACTCATCCCTTGCGTGCGCCTCGCCCTGATACCACAGCACGCCGCGCAGCGCACAGGGGATCCATGGCGCGATCTTGGAGTTGAACAACCCGCCCAGCACCGTCTTGGCCCTGCCCCTGAGCGGATCGTCCGGTTTCTCCTCCCAATCCGCTCCCGCCGCCTCCCAGACGGCCACATCATCCAGATAGGTGGCCGTGGAGGTGAGCGGATTGAGCTCCGTGTAGCTCCGGTGGAGGACCGCCTCGGCGGCCGCCTTGAGTTCGGGCACCGCAAGCTGCGCCTGCGGTTCGATCCACGACATGATGCGCGTGCCGCCCACCGACGAGTCGATCAACCCGACCGGCACCCCGAGCTCGCGGTGGATTTCCCGGCCGAAGAAATAGAGCGTGGCTGAAAAGTCCCCGACCGATTGCGGCGCGCAGACCACCCAGCGGCCCGAGCCCTCCGCCTGCGGGACCGGCACCGGCCGGGTGCCCGCATCCGTGAACACGCGGATCTGCGGCAGGTTCGACGCCGCCTGCTCCGCCGCGAAATCCTGTGCATGCCGGACCTTCATTTCCATGTTCGACTGGCCCGAGCCCAGCCACACCTCGCCGACCAGCACTCCCTCCACCGTCAGGCTGCGGCCCGGCAGGTTCGAGGTCACCACCAGGTTGCGCGGCTGCGAGCTGGCAGCCATCGATGCCAGTGACACCGTCCACTTGCCATCCGCCCCGGCGGTGGCCGTGCGCGTCTGGCCGCCGAATGTCACCGTCACCCCCTCACCCGGATTCCCCCAGCCCCACACCGGAACCGGCTTGTTGCGTTGCAGGACCATCTGGTCCGAAAACACCGCCGCAAGCCGCAGATCGGAGGCGTGGGTGAGCGGGCTGGATGCCATGAGTGCCGGAGCCTCATTGGTCATCTGGGTTTCAGTCCCGCCGGATGCCGGAGACCGACGGGCGGTCTTCTTCGCACCGGAGCCGGAGTAAGTCACCTTGTTGTCCGTGCTGGTGGATGAGCGGTTGGGGTTTCCGGCGAGGTCGTTGGTCACTCCGGCGAGGACTTTTGCGATCACCGTGCCCTTGCTGGTCATGCCGCTTACCGAGACTTTGTAGGTCGGGCCATCGCCCGTCACCTCCACACTCTTTTTGCCCGGCGCGGTGCCCTCCACGCTCACATCGGACGGCCTGAAGCGTTTGACCGGCTCGTTGAAGACCACGGTGAAATTGATGGAATCCGATTTGGTCGGATCCCCCTGGCGTTCGGCCTGATTGATGGTGACCTTGGGCGGGGTGGTGTCGTAGGTCACCGTGTTGTCCGTGCTGGTGGATGCCAAGTTGCCGCCATCGACGGCATTCGCGGCGACTGTGGCGGTGACCGTGCCGGGGCCGGTGATGCCGCTTACGGCCACATTGTAGGTTGTGCCGCTGCCGGTGACCGTGGCTTTGCGGGTGCCCTTGGCGGAGCCGCCAAAGCGCACGTCGGCATCGGTGAAGCCGGTCACCGGTTCGCTGAAGACCGCCGTGAAATTGAAGGGTCCGGCATTGACCGGATCCGCCTGGCCGGACGCCTGGTTGATTTTGACCGTGACGGGATCGTTGAACCCGGCGACGGCCTCTTCCCAGGTTTTGCCATACTTCATCTCATCATAGAACATGTCCCAGTTGCCTTGGCCTTTCTCGCGGTAGCCGCCCATTTTCCAGGTGTAGTTTTCCTGGTCCATGCCGGCATCATGGTAGCCGATGTAGGTGTTCCTGACCGAGTATTTCAGCGCCCACTTGTTGTTTTCCCACTTCCACAAATGCAGCTCGCCATCGGTGACGCCCCACTTGATGCCGACCACGTATTGGCGCCACGCGCCGTCGGTGCATCGTTCGGAGTCCTCCCATCTGGAGAGCACGCGCGGGGAATTGGTCGTGGCGCCTTGGAAATCATCCTTGGTCCTGAGGCGCGGGGTCCGGTCGGCATACATCCAGATGCCGACCGGCGGGCTGGTGCCATACTGCCACCACTGCGAGAGACACGTCCAATCCTTGGGATCGGCCATGCCTGGTCCGGCGCAGAATGCGAAGCGGAAGTAGCGGATGCCGTCGGTCTTGGCCCAGCTGGCGATCACCTTCTGTTCGTTGCGGAATTGGTCCGGGTCATTCATGACCGAGCGCCATGCATAGCCTCCGCGATAGACGCGCAGGGAGCTTTTTTCCCATTTTGGCGGAGCGATGTTGTCTACAGAGGACCAATACCAGCCCGCGCGCTGGTTGTTCTCGTTGATCACGGCTCCCGAAGAATCGATGAACTCGCCGCCATCGGCATCGATTTCGTAAGCGATGGCGGTGCTGCCATCGAGGGTGGCGCGCGCATCCGGTGTGAGCCATGGGCAGACGATGATGAGGAACGCGAGGTGCAGCAGCCAACAAGGGATGCGCGCAAGGCGGTGGGACAGAGGCTGTGACGCCATCGCGTGGGATCGGGAGCGGGTGGAACCGGAGAAAGCTGCGGGGCTCATGAGGCGGAGGTTTGTCAGTTGGGTGGAGGGGGGATGGGAGGACAAAGCCGGGGTGGTTCCGGCGTGTCATGATGGATTCAGCCTGAGGGACAGGCGGGTCATGTCAATTACAGGTGCGGAGACGGGCTTGCGGGCAGTGCCCGCCGGGTTTGGCAGCCCGTGTCCCGGTGGCCAGCCATGAGGGATTGGCCGCCGGGATGGGGGGGTGGGGTTGGGTTTTGGGATGGTTTCACG
>JBIJBN010000169.1:0-4823 GCA_044345175.1 Luteolibacter sp. | reverse complement strand
TCACGATTGCGGAGTTCCTCGGCAAACGCAAGCTGCCGGTCCGCATCCTCTACCGCTATGATTTCGCCGACGAATGGATCCACGAGGTGGTCTTTGAAAAACGCATCGCCACGGATGGCGTCCCGCTGATGCTGGATGGCGCGCGCGCCTGCCCGCCGGAGGACTTCGGCGGCACCTTCCAATACATGCAGGCGCTGCATGGCGAAATCGAATGGATGCACCCGGGCTACGACCCCGAGGCCTTCGACCCCGCAGGCGTCTCGTTCCAAGCACCCAGGCCACGCAATCCGCGCTGACATCCGCGCGCGGCGCGATCAGGGAATGGATTGCGGCGCGGCGTGCAGGAACGACTTGCGGCAAAGTTCGGCGTATTTGCCGTCGCGGGCGAGCAGTGCCTCATGGGTGCCCTGTTCGATGACCCGGCCGGCCTCGAGCACGTAGATGAGGTCGGCGTTGCGGATGGTGGAGAGGCGGTGGGCGATGACAATCGCGGTGCGGTTGGCCATGAGGCGGTCGAGCGCGTCCTGGATCTGGCGTTCGGTCTCGGAATCGACCGAGGCGGTGGCCTCGTCGAGCAGCAGGATCGGGGCGTTGCGGAGCAGGGCGCGGGCGACCGAGAGGCGTTGTTTTTCGCCGCCCGAGAGTTTCACGCCGCGTTCGCCGACATTGGTGTCCAGACCCGCGGGCAGGGCGCGGACGAAGGAGCGGGCGTGGGCGGCGGCCAGGGCTTCCCACAGATCGGCCTCGGCGGCATCGCGGCGTGCGAGCAGGAGGTTCTCACGCACCGTGCCGTTGAACAGGAACGGTTCCTGGGTGACATACGAGAGATGGCCGCGCAGGGATGACTTGGCGAGGGTGTGGATGGGGATGCCGTCGATGGTGATGGTGCCGGAGGTGGCTTCATAGAAACGCGCGAGGAGCGAGAGCACGGTGGTCTTGCCGGCGCCGGTGGAGCCGACCAGGGCGATGGTTTGGCCGGGGCGCGCCTCGAGGGTGATGCCGTGCAGTGTCGGCTGGTCCTTGTAGGAGAAGAAGACATTGTCGAAGCGCACGTGGCCGCGGATCTGATCCGGCAGCAGGTTTCCATGGCCGGCGTTCGGCTCATCGGCGGAGTCGAGGATTTCAAACACGCGGTCGGCGGCGGCGCGGCCGGACAGGATCATCTGGTTGAGTGAGTTGAGACGGTCGATCGGCTCGTAGAAAAGTGAAAGGAACAGCAGGAACCGGGTGAAATCCCCGAGGGTGAGCGAGCCGTCCATCACCGCCGCGCCGCCGGATGCGAGCACCAGCACATAGCCGGTCATGCGCAAGAACGACATTCCGGGCGAATACAAGGCCCACCATCTCATCATGCGCAGGGTGGCCCGGCGCAGGCGGTCGGAGAAACGGTTGAAGCGGGCGTGCTCCTCCGTCTCGGCGGCGCAGGCCTTGATCTGGCGCACGCCGGAAATGTTATCATGCAGCAGGGCGTTGAGGTCCGAGGCGGCGTCGCGCTGGTTGCGGTAGCGGTCGCGCCCCGCGGTCGAGTAGATCCATGCGCCGAGCGCGAGGAACGGCACCGGCAGCGTGGCCCATGCCGCCACCGCGGGGTTGAGGAAAAACAGGAACACGCCGATGCCGAGCACCTGCAGCGCGGCGACAAGCCCCTGCTCGACGCCGTCGATGAGCACGCGCTCCATGTTGGTCACGTCCTCGACGACGCGGGTCATGATGTCGCCGGTGCGGCGGTTGTCGAACCAGCGCAGGGGCAGGCGCTGGATTTTGGCGTAGAGTTCCGAGCGGATGTCGAAGATGACCTGCTGCTCGAAGGTGTTGTTGATGAAGATGCGCAGCGAGTTGAGTCCGTCCTTGGCGAGGAATCCGAGCAGGGCGATTCCGA
Source organism: Luteolibacter sp. (assembly GCA_044345175.1). Classification (GTDB taxonomy): domain Bacteria; phylum Verrucomicrobiota; class Verrucomicrobiia; order Verrucomicrobiales; family Akkermansiaceae; genus Luteolibacter. The sequence continues at coordinate 2,944 of JBIJBN010000169.1, read as the reverse complement.
TCCACATGGGAAACTCACCATGACGTTGCGGATCCGGGATGATGTGGTCGATCACATGGCCGGTGGCGTTCGGGAAAACGAACACGGCCAGTGTCATGCCGATGGCGCAGGACAGCTGGGCCGCGGCCATGCCGGGGTAATGGCGCAGATAGGAGAAAACACGCGGGATCGACTTCATGGGCCCGCCGAGCGATGGCCTCCGTGGCGGGCTTTGTAAAGCCAAGGAACAGCCGCGGCGCGGGCGGCGGGGCGGCGGATGGATTTCGCGTGCCGTGACCGCGCGGACCTGCTTGGATGGTGGCCATGCCAGCCCGCGTCAAAACCGTCGGTTCCATCACCATCCGCAAGTTCTACGAGTCGCATGCCACGGCGCTCGGGCTCAAGCTGCTGGGTGAGCCGGTGGGATTCGACCGCCAGATCAGCGAGCCGGCAATGAACCGGCCGGGATTGGCGCTGGCGGGATTCTACTCCTACTTCGCCCGCAAGCGCGTGCAGGTGCTCGGATATTCGGAGCTGTCCTACCTGCGCAAGCTGCCCGAGGCGATGCGCGTGGACCGCTTCCGGCGGATGTGCGAGCGGGACATCCCCTGCGTGGTGGTGGCGCGCGGGGCGGTGCTGGACGGCAGCCTGATGGCGGTGGCCAACGAGAAGGAAATCGCGGTGTTCGGCACCTCGCAGGTCACCATGAATTTCCTCAACACCGCCACCATCCGGCTGGAGCACGATTTCGCGCCGAGTGTGACCTTGCACGGCTGCATGGTGGACATGCGGGGCGTGGGCGTGCTGATCATCGGCAAAAGCGGCTCGGGAAAATCGGAAACGGCCATCGGCCTGCTGGAGCGCGGCGCCTCGCTGGTGGCGGACGACATGGTGCGCATCAAGCGGGTGGGCGGCAACCTGGTGGCAAGCGCGCCGGACCTCTCGCGCGGCTACATGGAGATCCGGGGCATCGGCATTGTCAACGTCGCCAACCTTTACGGGCTGGCATCGATCCGGCCGGACAAGCGGCTCGATCTGGTGGTGACGCTCAAGCCGTATGCCGACCTCAACGAGGTGGACCGGCTTGGCTTGCAACAGCGCACGTATGAGATTCTCGGCGAGCAGGTTTCCCATGTGGAGGTGCCGATGGCGCCCGGCCGCGATACCGCGCGGATGGTGGCGATCGCCGCGCTCGACCAGCAGCTGCGGCGTCTCGGATTCAACATGGCGGATGAATTCAACCGGCGCCTGCTCAACCACATGGCGGAGCAGGCGGAGGGGAAATGATTCCGGCGGCTCAGGCCGAGAGCCTCGCCGCGGCGCGGTCCGACTGGATGAAATGGTTCCAGCTCTCGTCGGCCAGGCCGTTTTCATGCAGTCCGAAGAGCGGCCGCCAGCGTGGTGCCAGCGGCTTGCTGCGCGGATGCATGCCGGCCTCGTGGGGCAGCTTGTTCGCCTTGCGGGTGTTGCAGCGGAAGCAGGAGGTCACGATGTTTTCCCAGGTGGTCCGGCCGCCCTTGTCGCGCGGGGTCACGTGATCGAGGTTGAGCTGCGACTCCGGCAGCACCTTGGCGCAATACTGGCAGGTGAACTTGTCCCTCAGGAACACATTGCGGCGGCTGAATTTCACCTCCAGCCGCGGCAGCCGGTCATACACCGAGAGCACCACGATTTTCGGCACGACCAGCGAGATGCGCGCGCCGCGGATCATTTCCCGCATGTCGAATGCGGACGAGTAACCGATCCATGATGCGAGGTCGTGTGTCTTGAACCGCGCGTCGCCCTCCACCTGCACCACTTCGGCATGGCCGATGCACAACAAGTGCAGCGAGCGCCGCACCGAGCAGGTGTGCACCGGTTGCCAGAACCGGTTCAGCACAAGCACGGGATGCTCCAGCAGGGAATTCATGAACAATCCGGAAAAATCATCCGGAAGCTAGCAAAGCCGCCCGGCCGGGCAATCGCAAACGACGGCCAGCCGTCATTTCCCCCGGGCCGGCTCACGCAGCTGGGCGAGAACAGGCAAGTCCGCCGGCGCCCATTCGAGGGTGCCGATGTCCGGTGGCGCGCACCAGCGGAGCTCGTCGTGATCGAGCGGCCGTGGCGTTCCCCGCAGGATGCGGCATGCAAACGGCAGCAGCCGGATCGGCCCGCGGTCGTAATTCCAGGATACCGGCACAAGCGGAGTTTCCACCTCCACCTCGATGCCCAGTTCCTCCAGCAGCTCGCGGGCAAGCGCCTCTGCGGGGGATTCACCGGGCTCGATCTTGCCACCGGGAAGCTCCCACAATCCGCCAAGATGCTTGTGCGGCGAGCGGCGGCATGCCAGCAGCCTTCCTGTCTCGTCATAAATCACAGCGCAGACCACATCGATCATCGCCATCCACGCTGCGCGGCCGCCATCCGCAGGTCAACTCCTCCGGACATGAAAAAACCAGCGGCCGGATCGGCTCCGGCAGCTGGTTTGTGTGAAACATCCGGGTGGACCGGATGATGGATGGGTCAGGCGAGGGCGCCCGTGCAGCAGTCGCAATTCTCAGCGCATTCGCAGTTTTCGCAATTCGTGTCGCAATTGCCGGCCAACAGAGTGCCTTCTTCGGTTTCGCCGTCGCAGTCACCCTTCTTCTTGCAGCCGCCTGCGAGCAGCGTGCCTTCTTCGGCCTCGTCGTCGCAGCCGCTGTCCTTCTTGCACTTGCCGGCCAGCAGGGTGCCTTCCTCGGTTTCGCCGTCGCAGTCACCCTTCTTCTTGCAGCCGCCTGCGAGCAGCGTGCCTTCTTCGGCCTCGTCGTCGCAGCCGCCGTCCTTGCCGCACTTGCCTGCCAGCAGGGTGCCTTCTTCAGTTTCGCCGTCGCAGTCACCCTTCTTCTTGCAGCCGCCTGTGAGCAGGGTGCCTTCGTCGGCATCGTCGTCACAGTCGCCGTCCTTGCCGCACTTGCCGGCCAGCAGGGTGCCTTCTTCTTTCTTG
>JBIJBN010000183.1:0-4496 GCA_044345175.1 Luteolibacter sp. | reverse complement strand
GATCGCCGACGAGCAGGTTGTGCACCAGCCGGCGGTAATAGGCATTGAGCGGCCGCAGCTTGTGCGGCTGGCCGGTCTCCTTGACGCGCGCGGCGATGCCGCGGATCTCATCCGCCATTTGATCCTCACGGATGCTGCGGAAATGCCCGCAGTCCACCCTGACCCGCTCCGCCTTGGGAAACTGCCTGCGCAGGATGCGGTTGACGAGGTATTGGAGGTCGTCGAGCCGGTCGCCCTCGTGGCCGATGATCAAGTGACTGTCGCTCGAGTGGATCTGGAGGCACGGGCCGCCGGGCGTCTGCTCCTGCTCGATGGTCGCCGCCAGCCCGAGGTGGCCGAGCATGCTGTCGAGGATTTTGGCTGCGGTTTCCACCGTGTTCATGCCACGCAGTCTAGTCACATCCCGGAGCGGGTCAACCACTGCGAATCATGCTTTGCGCTTGGCAGCGGGCTTGAAACGGGCAAGACCATGGCCGCATGTGCCGCAGCTGCCGCGGCACCGGTCCGTGGTTTTTCCCAATCCATGAAAATCCGCCACTCCCACACATCCTGCCGATGCACCCGCTGATTCCTCTCCTTGCCCAAACCGGTGGTCCCGCCGCGCTCGGGACGCTCGACATGGTGTTGTTCGTGGTTGCCGTGGCCGGCGTGATCGCCTTCGGGATCCGGCAGGGCAACAAAGGGGGCGGCGGCGCCGGCCATGGCGGGGCCGCGGGGTATTTCCTCGCCGGCAGGGGTCTCACATGGTGGCTTGTCGGCTTCTCGCTGATCGCGGCGAACATCTCCACTGAGCAGTTTGTGGGCATGTCCGGGCAGGCTGCGGACTGGCTGGGCATGGCGATCGCTTCCTACGAGTGGATGGCCGCCATCACGCTGGTGGTTGTGGCTTTCGTGTTCCTTCCCAAGTTGTTGCGCTGCGGCATCTACACGATTCCGGAATTCCTGGAATACCGCTACGGTGTGTTTTCTCGCGCGGTGATGGCGATTGCCACGCTGGTGATTCTGGTGGGAGTGCCCACCGCATCGGTGATCTATTCCGGGGCGAAGGTGGTCTCGGTGTTTTTCGCCGGCCACACGGTGATGGGTGTGGATCCCGGAAACCTGACCACCGCCTGCTGGATCATCGGGCTGAGTGCGGCGGCCTATGTCTTTGTGGGCGGACTGAAGGCCTGCGCATGGACCGACCTGATCTGGGGTGCGTCGTTGATTCTCGGCGGCGGCATCGTGATGTGGCTGGCCTTGGGCGCGCTGCGCGATGCGGATCCCGGGGAATTGATCCTGACCAAGGTGGCGAACTCGCAGGCCACGGTGGACGACTTGCGGGATGCCGGGGCGTGGGAGCGTTTCATGCTGCTCAATGACGGCCGCGATGGCGAGGCCGCCGCGGTGACCGGTGAGAATCTGGCGGGCGGCAAGCTCCACATGATCCGCCCCAAGGACGACCCCGCCATTCCCTGGACGGCGCTGTTGATCGGCATGTGGATTCCGCATTTTTTCTACTGGGGCCTCAATCAATACATCGTGCAGCGCACGCTAGGCTCCAAATCGCTGGCGGAGGGGCAGAAGGGCATCGTCTTTGCGGCGGCGCTCAAACTGGTGATTCCCTTCGTCGTGGTGATTCCCGGCATCCTTTGCTTCAATCTTTACAGCAAGGACCTGTGTGCCGAGGCCGGCCGCAAGAACCAGACGGTGCTGCGGGAAATGGCCGCAGGCTCCAGCAAAGTCCATCCGTTCACCGCCAGCTTCGCGCAGTCCGACCCCGCCGCGGCGCGCGCGGTGGTCGCCCACAATGCCGCGGTGGCGCGCGGCGGGGCGTCGCTGCCGGCCGATGCGGGTGCGGACGAAATCTTGCGCGCCAACCGGGACCTGCTGGCTGCAGCGGCCGCGGCGGGCATCCCGCAGGGCACCCGGTTGATCGGCCATGACTATGACTCCGCCTTTCCCACCTTGTTGCGCAATCTTCTCAAGCCGGGCATCACATGGTTCGTGCTGGCCGCGATTTTCGGAGCGGTGGTCTCCTCGCTGGCGTCGATGCTCAACTCCGCATCGACCATCGCCACCATGGACATCGTGGCCAAGATTGGCCCGCGCCTGACTGGTGCCGAGCTCGGCCAGAACGCGCTGATCGCCAGCGGCAGGGTCTCCGTGATCCTGTTTGTGCTGGTTGCCTGCATCATCGCGCCCGGCCTTGGCGATCCCAAGTTCGGGGGCATCTTCACTTTCATCCAGGAGTTCCAGGGGTTCATCAGTCCGGGGATCCTCTGCGTCTATCTGTTCGGGTTCCTGGTTCCGCGCACACCGCGCTACATGGGCTGGGCGGGCATCCTGCTCAACGTGTTGCTTTACGGAGCGCTCAAGTGGTTCATTGCGCCGGAAATGGCCTTCCTGAACCGCATGGCCATTTGCTTCGGTGTGGTGGTCGCGGTGCTGGCCGCCGTCACCCTTGTCCGGCCGCTAACACAACCGGTGGTGATGCCGGTATCGGATCTTGTCGCGCTGGACTCATCGAAAGCAGCCCGTCTTGCAGGCATCGCCGTGGTGGCCGCGGCGCTGGTGCTCTATGCGGTTTTCTGGTGATTTTCTTGGCAGTTTCCGGAAAATCCCTTAAGATTGCGAAAATGAAAACCATAAGCAAAACCATCCCGTTGCGCGGCAGGGACCTGCTTGGGCAAATCGACATCCGCGAGCTCCCCAAGGTCCTGCTGCATGAACACCTCGATGGCGGGCTGCGCCCGTCCACCGTGATCGAGCTTGCCGCCGAGAACGGCGTCGATGGCCTGCCCGTGAACGATCCCGCGGAGCTGGCCGCGTGGTTCCACCGCGGCGCCCAGCGTGGCAATCTGACCGAGTATCTGGAGGGCTTCCAGCACACCACCGCCGTGATGCAGACGGCCGATGCGCTCGAACGCGTGGCCTTCGAGTTCATCGAGGACATGCACGAGGACGGCGTGGTGTATGCGGAGGTGCGTTTCGCGCCGGTCTTCCACACGCAGGGCGGACTGACCCAGGACGAGGTGGTCGCCGCCGTGATCCGCGGGCTCAAGCGTGGAGAGCGTGCTTATGGCGTGCAGTGGGGACTGATCATCTGCGCGATGCGCCACATGAAGACGTCTCTGGAAGCGGCGGAACTCGCCATCCGCTGCCGCCACATGGGTGTGGTCGGCTTCGACCTTGCCGGTGGCGAGCATGGGTTTCCACCGAAGAAGCACGTCGATGCGTTCCAAGCCATCGAGCGCGCGAATTTCTACATCACCATCCATGCGGGCGAGGCCTACGGGCCGGAGTCGATCTGGCAGGCGCTGCAATATTGCGGAGCGCACCGTCTCGGGCACGCCACGCGGCTGCGTGATGACATCGAGGTGTTCCCGGACGGCACGATGAAGCTCGGCCCGCTGGCCCAATACATCCTCGACCGCCGCATCCCGCTTGAGAGGTGCCTGTTGAGCAATCTCCACACCGGGGCATGTGAGAATCTGGAGGAACACCCGTTCGGCTTGTTTTTCCGCCGCGGCTTCCGCGTTTGCCTGAATACCGACGACCGCCTGATGAGCGACACCTCGATGACCAAGGAAACCACATTGGCCACCGAGTTGTTCGATCTCAGCCTGGCGGAGTTGGAGAAACTCTCGCTCAACGCGATGAAGAGCGCCTTCGCGCCGTTCGACCAGCGCATCCGGATCATCTTCGATGTGATCAAGCCGGGCTTCGCCAAGGTGCGGGCCCGGCTGTGAGGCGGGCTCAGCTTTCTGGAGCGGCCTCAAGCTTGAGCTCGATGACCACCTCGTCGCGGATCAGGTCGTCGGCCATGCCGGGATAGACGATGCCGAAGTCCTTGCGGTTGAGGTCGAACTTCGCATGGATCCGCGCCTTGTCACCGGTGACGGTGGTGGTTGCCGGGAAGGTGATGTTTCGGGTGGTTCCGGTGAGGGTCAGGTTGCCTGAGACCTCGTAGCTGCCGTCCGCGGCCTGTTTCAGGCCGGTGAGCTCGAACGAGGATTCGGGAAACTTCTCCACATCGAAGAAATCGCCGCTCTTGAGATGGCCGGTGAGTTTCTCGTCGTCGGACCACAGCGAGTTCATGTCGATGACGATCTTCTGTCCGGTGCCTGCCATGGCGTTGTCCGCCACGGTGAAGCCGCCGGTGAAGCTTTTGAAGCCGCCGCTGTGGCTGCCGGTCACCTTGGAGCCGGTGAAGTGGATTTCCGAGGCGGGTGTGAACGTGTATCTCACGCCTGCGGCCGCGGGGGCGGCTGCGACCTCCACCGTTTCGCTCACGGTGGCGCTGGTGGTTTTGTCCGCGGGGTTTTCGCAGGATGCAAGGAACACGGCGGTGGCGGATGCAAGGATCAGGGATGTTTGTTTCATGGTTGGTCGGGTTGGGATTTATCGGAGATCGAACAAAAGGGCTTCCAGTCCATCGGGTCCGGCATGGATTTCCAAGCTTGCGGCTTGCTCCAGCGATGCGGCGTCACCCGCAAGCAGGGTCACATCCGCGA
>JBIJBN010000168.1:0-4907 GCA_044345175.1 Luteolibacter sp. | reverse complement strand
TCCTGGCTGATGAAGGTGCGCATCTTGATGTCCTTGTGGGTGACTTTCTCTCCCTGCGGCCAGTTGCGCAGGATCAGGTCGTCCACCAGCGCCGGAGTCAGGGTGCCTGCGGCCGCCGCCTCCATGCTGGCCTCCCGCACTTCCTGGCGGCGGTGCAGCCGCAGGCCCTCCATCAGGCCGTAATACGCCGTTTCCGCGGTGTTGGGGATGAAGGAGAACACGGCCTTGTCGAAGGCGCCGCCGATGGCCTCGACAACCTGCGGCACGAGTGCCGCGCCCATCGCCTTGCGCTCACGGTAGATCTGCGGGTCGTTGCCACGCGAGAAATAGATCTTCTCGAAGGAACACGGCGTGTATCGCTGGGGCGGCGCGAACGCGCTGTCGCTCATGCCGCCGTCCGCCTTGATGGTGATCATCGAGCCGGGATCCACCGCACGGACATCGTCGGCCCCGGCCTCGAAGACGGTCATCAACGGCACCCTCTCGGAGGCGAAGGCGATGATCTCGTCGGTGACAAGCATGTGGCACGGCCGGATGCCGCGCGGGTCGCGCATCACGAACATGTCGCCATTGCCGATCACTCCGCAGATGGTGTAGCCGCCATCCCATGATGCCGCGGACTCGGCAACCAGCCGCGGAACATCCAGCGCCGCGGAAATCTTCTCCGGAATCTCCGGACCCGGCACACCCTGGTCGCGCAGACACCGGTAAAGATCGGTGTGATGCTCGTCCAGGTGGTAGCCGATCTCCTCAAGCACCGTCTGCGTGTCGGTGCCGAAAACCGGATGCTGTCCGCGCCTGATGAGCACATCATTGAGCTCGGCGACGTTGGTCATGTTGAAGTTGCCCATCACCATGAGCGTGCGGGTCGGCCAGTTGCTGCGGCGCAGATACGGGTGGCAGGCACCCTCGTCGAACTCACCGGATGTGCCGTATCGCAGGTGGCCGATGAGGATTTCCCCGCCGAAGTCGAAGTGCCTCTTGACGCTCGCCGGATCCTTGGGATCAAGCAGTCCCTTGCGCGCCATCTTGGAATAGGTCTTGATCTCCTTGCGGAAAATCGCCGCCAGCGCGTCCTGCTCGATGCCGCGGCGGCGGTGCACATACGGCTGGCCGATGGGCATGTCGAGCTTGACGCAACCGATGCCGGTACCGTCCTGCCCGCGGTTGTGCTGCTTCTCCATCAGCAGGAACAGCTTGTTGAGACCCCACAGGCAGCTGCCGTAGCGGTCGTGATAATAAGCCAGCGGCTTGCGGAGCCGGACCGCCGCGATCCCGCACTCGTGTTTGAGGAAATCGCTCATGGTCGGTCCGTCATGATGCTTACTCGCCCTGCACGCGCACCCGGACGCCCTCGCCGGTCGTGATCCGGCCGATGGGTTTTCCGCCGGGGCCGGCCTTGAGCGCGGCGGCGGCATCTTCCTCGGAAACGATGACAACCCAGCCGATGCCCATGTTGAACGTGTGGAAGCGGTCCTGCGCATCGACACGGGCAAGCAGCTTGTGAATGCCGGGCAGCTCCCAGCGCGGGATTTCCAGATCCGCACCCACCCCGCGGAACAGGCGCTCGAGGTTTTCCGGAAGCCCGCCGCCGGTGATGTGCGCCATCGCCCTGGGTTTCACACCCGCCACCCGCAAATCCCGGGTGACATCGTGATAAAGCCTCGTGGGCCGCAACCAGGCGGCAAGCTCGCCGGCCTCAACCTCGCCGGGAAACTCGCGCAGCACACGGCGCACCAGCGACCAGCCGTTGGCATGGATGCTGTCCGATGCGTAGCCGACCAGCACATCCCCCACCGCGATCGCGGAGGGGTCGACCAAGTCGGGCTTCTCGGCGCAACCGATGCAGAAACCCGACAGCTCGATGACGTCCGCAGGAACGATGCCCGGCATTTCGGCGGTCTCGCCACCAGCCAGAATGCAATCGCAGGCCTCGAGGTAGTCCGCCATCCCGGAGATCAGGCGGGTGATTTTCGCCTCATCCAGCGCGGCAATGCCGATGTAGTCGAGAAACAACAACGGATCGCCGCCGGTCGTGAGAATGTCGTTCACGCTCATCGCCACCAGATCCTTGCCCGCGGTCTCCAGCAGGTCGTGCTCCAAAAGCAACTCCAGCTTGGTGCCCACACCGTCGCAGCCGGTCACGATCACCGGCTGTTTGTAACCGCTCAGATCATAACATGCCGCAAACAATCCGAAGGCCCCCCACAACCTGCGGTTCTGTTGCGTCCTGCGCACATGGCTGCCGATGTCACCCACCAGGGCGGCCGCCTTGCGCGTGTCCACTCCCGCCTGTTGGTAAGTCAGATTGCCCGCCATGATCCGCTGCGGGGGTTCTACACCCGCCCCATCGCCCGTCACGCAGAAAAATCCCGGATCCGCCGAAAAAAAACCAACCCCGCCCAAAGCGCCGCCTCACGGCTGTTAGACGTCGGCAGCGCCCGCGGCGCCAAGCACCCAGCGGTATTCCGCCGCGATTTGACGCTCCACCGCCCGCCGCATCCCCGGCGGCAGCACCTCCCATGTGTAGGTCTCGATCTCGTAATGCCGGCAAACCTCCGGATGACGCATGCCCCATCCGAGGACTTCCCACGCATGACCGGAAGTCGACCGCAACGGCGGAACCGGCCGGGCATCCAGCGGAATGTGAAAATGCACCCGCGCCTCAACCAAGCCAAGGTCCCCCGCAGCCAGGAAATCCGCCAAATCCTCAAACCGCCTCACCCCGCCCGCACCGTCCCGCGCCACCACCTGGTGCGAATACACCGGCTCGTCAAACCCACGCAACGCCTCCATCGCCTCCTCTCCCGGCAAATCCACCGCCAACGCAGCCGATAACTGGATCTTGGAAATCCGGATGCCCCCGGCAACCAACGCACCCAGCGATGCCCCGGCATCCTCATCCTGCAACGCAAAATGACAGGCGTCGTAATTCACACCAATCCTCCGTCCCACCACCGCTCCCTCCTCCCCGGCCGCCTCATGCAAACGCCCGAAAAATCCCAAGGTCCCGGCCGTGTCCTCAATGTGCCCGAACGGCTCAGGCTCCAGCCCAAGATGCAGGTCACAGCCACTCTCCACAGCCAGTTCCTCCAACCACAACGCCAATCCCAACAATTGACTCATCGCTCGTTTCTCATCCACTCCAAATGATTGATGAGAAACAGGCAATGTGGATACCGACGCTCCGGTATCTTTTTTGGAAAGCGCCGCGAGTATGCGGAAAAGGTCCTTGGTGTAGTCGAGTCGGGCGCGGTGGGACCAATCGGGCCGGAAGGCCTGTTTTTTGACGCAGGTGCCGTGGAAGTTGCCGAAGGGGAAGCCGTTGAGGGTGAAGATGTAGGCATGCTGTTCATCGAGCCAGTCCTTGAAGCGGGCGAGGTGGTCGCCATGGAGTGCTTCCCGGGCGGCGAGTGCGGAGAGGCGCAGGCCGATGCCGAAGGGTTGGCCGGGGCAGACCAGATCGCGGACGGCGAGCACGTGTGAGTCCAGCATTTCGCGGGTTTCCGCCCAGGTCTCCGCCGGGTGGATGTTGGTGCAGTAGCAGAGGTGGGCGGGGCCGAATTTCAAGCGGTGGGAAAATTGTGGCGGGTCGCATGGCTTGTCCAGCATTGCGGCCGGTGGGCTCGACAGCTAGGGGATCCGCTGCCACGTTGGAATGGCGGTTTTTCCGGCAGGCCGCCGTCTCCCCGCAACCATGTCCGTCGAATTCAAAGACTACTACGCGATTCTCGGCGTGCCGCGCGATGCCGCGGCGGATGAAATCAAAAAAGCCTTCCGCAAGCGCGCGCGCAGGCACCACCCGGACGTGGCGAAGGACAAGCACGCCGCCGAAGAGAGGTTCAAGGAAATCAACGAGGCCTACGAGGTGCTTGGCGATCCGGAAAAACGCGGCAGATACGACCGTCTCGGCGCGGATTGGCGGCAGGAGGGCGGCTCGCCTGCGACCGGACGCGGCGGCGGCTTCCATGAGTTCGATTTCGGCGGCACCGGCTTCAGCGATTTCTTCGAGCAATACTTCGGCGGTGCGGGCATGCACGGGTTCTCCAGCGGGATGCGCGGTGCCGCCCGCGGCGGCGCGCGGCGGGCTGCCAAGGGCAACGACATCGAAGGCGATATCCTCGTCACCCTCGAAGAGGTGATGCACGGCGCCCTGCGTCCGGTGTCCATGCGGACCACCGATCCGCACAGCGGCCGTGTGGAATCCCACACCTTCCAGGTGCGCATCCCGCCGGGAGTGCCCCACGGCAAACGCATCCGCGTGCCCGGTCAGGGCGGACCGGGCAGCGGCGGAGCCGGCGCGGGCGACCTCTACCTGCGTGTCCGCCACGCCGCCCACCCGGATTTCACCACCGAGGGCGCGGATCTCCACCATGAACTCGAATTGGCGCCATGGGAGGCCGTGCTCGGGGCGGATGTCACCGTGCCCACGCTCGATGGCAGTCTGAAACTGCGCATCCCGCCGGGAAGCGAAAACGGCAGGACATTGCGCGTCCGCGGACGCGGCCTGCCCACGGGAAAATCCGCCGCACGCGGCGATCTGCTCGTCACGCTGGTCATCCAGGTGCCCGCACACCCCGGCGCGGAGGAACGCGCGCTGTGGGAAAAACTGCGGAACGGCTCGCACTTCAACCCGCGCGCACGCCCGCAGGTGTGATTCCGCCCGGGTCCGCCGTTTTTTCATGCACCCCCGTCCTTGCGCCACGCGCACAGCACGCTATCGGTGAATCCATCACGTCATGATGATGCGTCTCCTGCCCGTTTTACCGATCCTGCTCGCGGCAGGCCTTCCGGCTCGTGGCTTCGAACTGCCAGCGGATTCCGCCCAATGCCTGGTGGGCATCGCCGACGGCTGGGACAGCACCACGGTCACCCTGCGCTTCCATGAGAAATCCCGTGGAACCTGG
>JBIJBN010000167.1:0-4943 GCA_044345175.1 Luteolibacter sp. | reverse complement strand
CCCTGAGCAGGGTGGCGATGGTGGGGTCTTCCTTTTTCATGCCCTCGGGCGCGCCGGGCAGGCCAACCTTGGTCAGGCCGGTGCGGATCGGCGACTGGCCGGTGATGAAGGCGGCGCGGCCGGCGGTGCAGCTTTGCTGGCCATACCAGTCGGTGAAGAGCGCGCCTTCGCGGGCGATGCTGTCGATGTTCGGTGTTTTGTAACCCATCATGCCCATGTTGTAGGCGCTGATGTTGAACTGTCCGATGTCATCGCCCCAGATCACGAGGATGTTGGGTTTCTTTTTCTGGGCCGTGGCCGCGGATGCGAGTGCGAACGTGACGCACAAGGCGGTTCGCAGGATGTGTTTGGCATTCATGATTTCGGGTGTGTTGGTGATGGGATCGGGCGGGTGGTCAGGCGATTTCCAATGCTGCGGGGTGAAGATGGCGGCGCACTATGGAGATCAGTGCCTCACCCTTGAATGGTTTGGTTAGGTATGCGGCGCCCGCGTGGCGCGCCGATTTCCGGCTGAGAGGCTGGTCCTGGCCGGTGATGAACACCACCTGCGGCTTGATGCCGCGCAGGGCGAGCTGATGGTGAAGCTCGAATCCTGATAGACCCGGGAGGTTCACATCGAGGATGAGCAGGGAGAAGTGTCCAACCCGGTCCGAATTCAGGAAATCCTCGGCCGATGTGAAGCAGCTGCATGGCAGGTCCGCCGCGCGGCACAAGCGGCCGACCGCCTGCCGCATGGCGGGGTCGTCATCCACGATGGCAATCCGGGAATGGGGATTGTTGTTCAAGGCCGGGCATCGTGGTGGTGGATTGCCCGATGTGGAATTGTCAATTGGTGCGGGTTTTCCTGCCCATTGGTGAGGTGTTCAAGAGATCGCTGAAGCCATGCCGACCAGTTCGGGCAGCGAGCCGGCGGCCATCTTGCGCATGACTTGGGCGCGGTGTGCCTTGACAGTGCGTTCGGCGCATCCCAGTGCGGCCGCGATGGATTTGTTCGGTTCTCCGGCGGTGACCCTGCGGAAGACCTCGCGTTCGGCGGGTGTGAGCGTGGCCTCGCGGCGGGCGATGTCGCGGCGTTGCTGGCCCGCGCGCCATGCGGACTCCTCGGTTTCCAGTGCGGAGGCGACCGCCTTGAGCAGGTGTTGCTGCTGGACGGGTTTGGTGAGGAAATCGAAGGCGCCGTTCTTGAGTGCCTGCACGCTCATCGGGATGTCGCCATGGCCGGTGAGGAAAATCACCGGCAGGGTTTCACCCTGGCGGCTGAGCGCCTGATGCAGGTCCAGGCCGCTGGGGCCGCCGGGCATCCGCACATCGAGAATCAGGCAGCCGCGGAGTGGTGAACCGCGCGCCAACAGGAAATCCGCCACGGACGGGTAGGCGTGCACCTCATGACCTGCCGCGCGCAGCAGCCGGGTGAGCGCGGTGCGCAGTGGCGCATCGTCATCCACGAGATGCACGGCGGGTTCGCCAGTGATGGGTTGCATGGATGGGTCAGCCTTCATGGCATGGAGGAAGGAGCACGCGGAAACAGGCGCCTCCGTGAGGTGTGTTTTCGGCGAGCAGCCGACCTCCGTGAGACTCCACAATCGAGCGCGAAAGTGCAAGTCCCAGGCCCATGCCTTCGGGCTTGGTGGTGAAGAAATTGCCGAAGATGTGAGGCATGATGTCCGGCGGTATTCCGGGGCCGTTGTCACTTACGGAAATGGCCGTCATGTCCCCGGCGGTGGTTTCCACGGTGATGTGTATGGATTTGTGCAGCGACGCGCATCCGGCGAGCGACTCCATCGCATTGAGCAGGAGGTTGAGCAGGACCTGCTCGAGGCGGACTTTTTCACCATGCACCCGTGGAAGCCGGGCGCTGATATCACATTCCAGTGAGATGCCGCGGCGTTTGCATTCCTTGCGCACGAGCGAGGCGACCCCTGCCGCCAGTTCTCCGGGGTCGAGGGGTGTCATGTTGCATTCACCCTTGCTGGCAAGCGCGCGCACCTGGCGGATCACTTCGCTGGCGCGCATGTCGTCGCGGCGGATGTCGGTGAGGATTTCGCGGATTTCATCGAGCGGAGGCCCGGGGGAATCGAGCAGCATGGTGGCGGCATCGGCATTGCTGAGGATGGCGCCGAGCGGTTGGTTCACCTCGTGGGCGATGGTGGCGGTGAGTTCCCCGAGCATGCCGATGCGTGACGCGTGGGCGAGTTTCCGGAGTGCTTCCTCGGCCTGTTGGGCGTCGGTGATGTCCTTGGCCATGGAGATGTAGCACGGTTCGCCGTGCAATTCTACCAGTTCGGTGGAGACACTCAGCAGGCGCACGTTTCCATCCGGCATGCGCAAGCGTTGCTCGAAATCCCTGAGGGCCTTGCCGGAGGCCAGGTAGTCGCGGAATTTCCCGTCGGAGGATCCCTCGAAGCCGAAACCCATCTCGGTGTGGGTGCGGCCGATTGCATGTGCGCGCGGCACGCCGGTGGTCGACTCCCATGCCGGGTTCACATCGACGATCCGGCCGTTCGTCTGGCGGATGATGCTGATGGAAACCGGGCTGCCGTGAAACACGCCGCTGAAGCGGGATTCGGAGAGGATGCGTTCCTTTTCCGCACGGCGTTGGCGCGACCTGAAAGCGATGAGGCCGATGATCAGGGCTGACTGGAGCGTGATGGCACCCGTGCCCGCGATGACTGCCCCGCGGTGTGCGGCCCAAAGGCCCGGCGGGCGGTGGCGGATCTCGGTGTTCCGGGGCATGCGGTTCACGGACCAGCCGTGACGTTTCATGGCCCGGTGGTCGAAGATCAGGCGTGGCTTGCCCGGAGGCAGGATGCCGATGGTTCCTGCCGTGCCTGATTCGAGCACCTGGCGGGTGATTTTACCGATGGCATGGCCTTCCTCTTCGAAAGGCATCATCGGGCCGCCGATGACTCCGGTGCCGAGGTAGGTGTCGAACACGCAGGCCACCGGCACGCTTGATGCCTTGGCAAGACGGCCGGCCACCTCCTGCGGGGTGAAAGTCCGTCCGTCGGGGTCGCTGAAATAGCTGATGTAAAAAACCAGTGTGTCGCCCGCAAGCCGTGCGGTGCGTTCCAACAGTTGGTCGAGCGGTTCGCCCCGGGATGATTCGAAACCGTATCGTCCGGTGAACAGTCCGACTTGTGCGAGGGCCTCGTCATGGCGCTTGTGGTCGAAGTCCGAGGCGCCGCTTACCAGCAGGATCCTGCGGATTTCCGGTTTGATCTGTGGGAGGTTTTCAAGAAGCGGTGCGATGGACCATTCCATCGGCCTGCCTGCCACACCCTGCCGCGAGTCCAGTGCGTCCATCTGCGGCGGGGTCACCGCGCCGAGCACCAATGGTATGCCGGGGAAGAGTGATTCGCGCCGCTTGATCATGAAATCCATTGCCTGTGGGCCGAGCGCGATGCATACGGATGGCGGGGTGTCGTGGTGGCGGTCCCGCAGGAAGCGCTCCATCGCTGTGCTCAGGTCCGGTTCGGGAAAGCGGACTGCATCGAGAAACTCGCCGAACAGGTCCGCGGTTGCATTGCCATCCGCGCCCTCGAATGCGCGGCGGATGCCATGTTCCGTTTGTTGGTTGGCGGGAAGCAGTCGGTCGTTTGAGAACAGGATCAGCACGCGCGGCCGTGCGGCGGCATCCGCGGTGGATGCCAGCGTCAAACAAACCGCGGCGACGCGCATGATGCGCATGGCGCGGCCAGCCGGGGTCGATGATGGCGACGCATTCCGCATGAGGCCGTATGATGCAGGCTGGGTTGGTCGCGGGCAATGGGATTCGCAGGCGATGCACTGACGGAGTCCGGGGCGGAGGCTCGTAACCCATGGCGGCAGGCCGTGCCATTCACGCAGCGGGTGCGATTCCATCGCACATCCAGCGTGCCAGCCGGCGGGCCATATATGGCGCGGTGAGTGATCCCTTTGAGCCCAGCCCGTTGAACATCCAGCTGCCGTTTCCAAGCGGGCCGATCACCGGTTCGCTGCGCCGGAGGATGGGCCGCACGCCAGCTTCATGGGCGATGATTTGGAAATCCGTGTCGCCGCCAAGGCGCATGGCGGTGGCGGTGATTTTCATGCGGCCTTCATCGCTGGGTGTCTCATCGAGTTGTTCCCATTCGTAAGTCGAGCCGGCCTTGAACATTCCGTTGCCGAGCGGCACCAGCCATCCACCGGCACCGATGCGGATGTGTTGCTGGTCCCATCCGGCAGCCTGAAGGGTGAGGATTTCGCCCTTGGCACAGCGATGCGGGCCGTGGCGTCCGCTGAGCAAGCCCGCGGCACCATCGCACCAGATGGTGTTCGCACCGGGAGAGCCGGAGTTGGCCATGGATTTCCGATAGACTCCGCGGTCTTGGAAAAACGCACGCGAGCCATCGAGGAACGCGCGGGTGTCGAGGCGTCCGCCGCCGGTGACGGCCAGCGCGCCGTGCCAGCCGTCGGCGGCATGGGTGGCGGCCGCCGGGAGAAGCCAGCGCGCGACATCCGGGCGTTCGCGCTTGGCGAGCATCTTGCGCCACTCCTTGTCCGAATCCGCCAGCCGCAGGATCGGCAGCGGGTGCCACAGCCGGGATCCGAGCAGACTTCCGATTTTCTGATAGAAATCGAGCGCCGCCGGCAGAAAATCGCCGACGTGCGGGGTGGGTTCGAAATTCCTGCCGGTGACCGGGTTGACCAGGCCGGCGGCGATGCGCGAGCTGCAGCCTTGTTCACGGTCCTCCAGCATGAAGGGCGTGTCCCTGTGCCACAATTCCCATGCGAGGCAGGTGCCGGCGAGTCCTTGGCCGACGATGGTCCATGTGGGTTTCACCGCGGCATGAGCGCCAGATTGGGATCGATCCGCGCCGGGTCGTGCCCCTTGGCGTAGTTGAACAACTGCTTGTGGACGTAGGGGGTGAATTCCGGGCGTTGTTCCTTGGGCAGTCCGGCGATCACCGTGTCATTGAGGGTGC
>JBIJBN010000166.1:0-4973 GCA_044345175.1 Luteolibacter sp. | reverse complement strand
TCCATCGGATTGAGCACGGTGGAAACCTCGACACCCATTTCACTGCCGACCGCGGTCATGCCTGCGGCGAGGGTTTGCGCTTCGCGGCGTGTCCGCATGAAGGCGCCGCTGCCGAATTTCACGTCAAGCACCAGCCGGTCGAGCGACTCGCAGAGTTTTTTCGACATGATGGACGCGGTGATCAGCGGGATGGATGGCACGGTGCCGGTGACGTCGCGCAGTGAATAGAGCATGCGATCGGCCGGGCAGAAACGTTCGGTCTGGCCCATCATCACCACACCCAGCTCGAGAAGCTGCGCCTGTGCCTGGTCGAGCGACAACCGCACATTGAACCCGGGGATGGATTCGAGTTTGTCGAGGGTGCCGCCGGTGATGCCCAAGCCGCGGCCGGAAACCATCGGCACATGGCAACCGGCACAAGCGACCAGGGGTGCGAGAATGAGGGAGACTTTGTCGCCAATGCCGCCGGTGGAGTGCTTGTCCACCACGGGCGGATGTCCGGGCGGGTGATGGAAACGGTCGCCGCTCTCCATCATCGAGCGGGTGAGCGCCGCGGTTTCGGCCGCGCTCATGCCCTTGAAGAACACCGCCATTGCGAAGGCGGACATCTGGTAATCGGGCACCTCGCCGGTGGTGTATCCGGCGATGAGTCCGCCGATCTCGCGGGCGGAAAGCTCCACGCCATCGCGTTTGCGGGCGATCAAAGTGGGAATGTGCATGGGCATCGGGTGCTGCGGAGGGTTTGCGGTGCGGAGAGGATCCTCCGGCCCGGAAGCGGGAGTCTGCACCGGGATCCGCCACCCGTGAAGCCGGAATCGCATCGCCCCGGGAGCGCTGGCGGCGGGATTTTTGGATTTCGTGGTTTGATTTTCCCGCCGGGCATCTAAAAGAACCGCCGCCCTTCCCTTCACGCCCATGTCCCAGACCACGGATTCCCACGCCTCGTTGATCGTAGGCGGCACCATCGCGATCGACCATGTCAAGACGCCCGAGGCGGAGGCATCCGGCCTGCTGGGTGGATCCGCAGCCTATGCGGCCCTGGCGGCATCGTTCTTCAGCCGCCCGGTCACGCTGGTCGGCATCGTGGGCCGCGATTTTCCCGACAGGCATCTGGAAATGTTGGAGAGCCGCGGGGTGGCGCTGGATGGCGTGGAGCGATCCGACAACGAGTCGTTCACCTGGTCCGGCGAATACCATGCCAACATGAATGAACGCACGACACACCGTGTGGGGCTCAATGTGCTGGAGAACTGGCAGGTCAAGGTGCCTGCGTCCGCCGCCGCAGCGCCGGTGGTCGTGCTGGCCAACATGTCGCCCGACAACCAGATCGAGATGCTCACGCAGTGTGGTCTCGGCCCGGCCAACGGCAGTGCCCCGGCGGACCGCTTCGTGGTGGCGGATACCATGGACTTGTGGATCGAGATTGCCAACGAGCGGCTCCACGAGGTGCTTCCGCATCTGGATTTGTTCGTGCTCAACGAAGGGGAGGCGCGCGAGCTGGCGGGAACCTCGAACCTGGTGCGCGCCGGCAGGGCGCTGTTGGAAAAAGGCCCGCGGCAGGTGGTTGTGAAGCTCGGCGAGTTCGGCGCGATGTTGTTCACCGGTGATGGCGGCATTTTCCGGGCCAGCGCATGGCCGCTTGACGCGGTGGCGGATCCCACCGGAGCGGGCGACACGTTTGTCGGCGGGATGGCCGGCTATCTTGCCGCGCAGGGGCCGCCACCCTACACCGCCGCGCAGCTCCGCCAGGCCGTGGTGCAAGGCACGATCATCGCCTCC
The DNA here is from genome assembly GCA_044345175.1 of Luteolibacter sp. GTDB lineage: Bacteria > Verrucomicrobiota > Verrucomicrobiia > Verrucomicrobiales > Akkermansiaceae > Luteolibacter. The sequence goes on along the minus strand of JBIJBN010000166.1, from coordinate 3,194 downwards.
TTCACCTGCGAGGCGTTTTCGACCTGCCGTCTGGAATCGTTGTCGGCCGCGGAGCTTGAGCAGCGGCTGCATCATTTCCGCGAGGCCACCCACTGGTGAGGCGCGGCGGCATCATTCGATCACTTCGATCGCAGCGCGCCCCGGAATGCGGATTTCCGGCCGGCCGTGGACGATTCTGACTTGGCCGGTGATGCGGACTTTACTGCCGATGAGCCTGGCGAGCGCGGCTTTGTCGAGATCCGGCGCGTCTTTGACCAGGATCGCTCCGCGCGCCTCATCGGCCGCAGGTTCCGGCGATAGATAAAGATAGATGGTTTTTCCGGAATTTGATATCTCATGCAGCACATAGGTCCCCTCGAGGATGGCTTGCTGGTTTTTCCGCAATGCGAGCAGACGGCTTTCGGCGATGGAAAACACACGGTCGCGCGCAGGAAGATCGTCATCCCGTGCGGCCGGCGCATCCGCCTCCACGGCATCCCCGCCGCTTGTCTGCGCGTCCGGCCCGCCAGTGCGCTCATGGATCGCCGGAGCATGCGCCGCCGCGGTTGCAGGGGCTTGCCCCGGGGTCGCGCGCGCCCGCATCCACAACCATGCGGCGAGGCTGGTGGCAACCAGCGCCAGACCCAGTATCGAAATCACGACGGCTGCGGACGCGCGGCCGGACCGCGGGCTTGGCTGTGGCGCCTCCGCCGGAGTGGATGCACACACCGGTGACGCCACCGCAACCGTGGCGGGCCCGCTGCGCACACAGGCATCAAGCCGCTCCCGCGCATCCCGCAGCGAGGCGCTGGCGCTGTGGGCGCGCAGCCAATGGAACCATGCCCCCAATCCGCCGCCGGCCTGATCATTCACCACCTTGCCTTTCCATCCCATGATTTCCTCGGTGAGCGTGACCATGCCATCGAGGCCGCGGGCAGGTTGGTTGCCGCCGAGCCATTTCATGGCGGAGAGCCAGAACGTAAACCCCCGGCCGCCGGGCCCGTCACACCTCACGATCGACTGCGGGCCGGTTTCCACCCACAACGCATCCTCGGCAAGCGCCCGCGACAACATCGCGGAGACTTCCAGTGCGCGGCGCAGCAATTCCACCGCGTCCTGCGCGGCCAACGGCCCCTTGGCCAGCGGGGATTGCAGCGGCGTCCCCTCCACCCACTCAGTCGCAAGAAACGGCATTCCGTCCACCGGGTCACAGCCGCCGCAAACCACCGCGCGCAAGCCCGGGTGACGCACACCTTCCAGCCGCCCGAGCGCGATGCGGTAGGCAGCCTGTTCGTCCGGCATCAGGCCGCCACCGCTCGAGCCGAAAGGAAAGAAGCGCCGCACGGCCACCACCCGTCCGGTTTCCGTATCGATGGCGCGGAAGACAATGCCGGCGGCATTCTGCGTGATGATGTCCTCGATTTGAAAACGGCGGATCACTAGATATCTCCTGTCATGGAACCGGGGTGTTTGGAAGTCCCCAAGTGCGGACCGGAAGCATCACCCGTGCCCGGCTGGCATCGCGGCGAACGAAACCTGCGGAAACCGCTGCGGCCGGTGGAAATCCGGCTCACCGCCGCCAAGGTCCGCTGCGGTCAACAGGACCTGCCGCGGATGCCCGAGGATGAAGGTCACATTCGCACGCATGCCCGGCCCGTAACCGACGAGCTCACGCAGCAGCTCCAGCGGAATCGCCATGGCCGCCCGCCATGCGCCGTCCGCCGTGAGTTCCGCATGGGTCGTGACACCGGGCAGGGCGGCATCCTCCTCTGCAGCCCGGACCCGCGGCGCCGTGAACGCGCAGGACCACCATGCGCCATTGGGCGCAAGGTTGAATTCGAGATACGACGCGCCGGACGGGTGCGCGATGAACAACTCCGCGACATCGTATCTCCACAGTTCCGCTTGAAAACCTCCCGGCCGCGCCATGGGGTGCGCCGTGGCCGGCCCGCGGTGGCGGGCGATGAACCAAAGCCGCGCACTGTCGGCCACCAGCGAAAACCCGGCAGCCTGCGGCAACGGCGCGCCATGCCAGTCGCAGGTGATGTGCGTCACCGGCACATCCGGCGCGCGCCATGCAAACGGGCGGGTGCTGGTGAGGATCCGCATGCCCGGATTGTGGTCCGCAGCGGCGGCGGGTGTCGATCCGCGAATCGGCACGGTGCCCGCCGCCCCGGAGGGATTTTTCCGCAAAAATCATCGCTTTTCGCAAAACCATGGGTTTAAAAAGCGGTAGACAATTTTCATGGCCCGCCCGCGTCCAGGATTTTACGACACCATCGAATACATCGGCCCGCGTCCGCAGAAGCCGAGGCGGCGGCGTTTTTTCGGCGGCTGGGTGATTCTGCTGATCTCCGCGGGCATCGCGGCATGGTTCGGCAGACCCGTGCTTCCGATCCTCAAGGCCACCCAGCAAGGAGCATCGCTGGAGCAGGCCGGCCTGCTGGTTTCCTCGCTCGGGCAATCCGAAAATGCCGGAGACCGCCTCGCCGCGGCCGCCCTCGCCTACGTGAACCGGGGAATCGCGTTTGACGCCGCCTATTACAAGATCGGCTATCCCAATGGCGACATCGCCGCGGACAAAGGCTGCGCCGCGGATGTGCTGATCCGCTGCTGCCGCAAACTCGGCATCGACCTCCAACGGCAAGTGCACGAGGACATGCGCACGCACTTCCGCGAGTATCCCCAACTCTGGGGCGCACTCAGCCCGGACCCCAGCATCGATCACCGCCGGATCGCCAACCTCGAACGCTATCTCGAACGCCGCGGCCATGGCATCGCCCCGTCCCGCGAACCCGCCGATTACCGACCGGGCGACATCATCATCTGGTCGCTCGCCAACGCGGAGAAACACATCGGCATTGTCGTGCCGGGTCCCGGCAACCGCGCCAACGAACCATGGGTGGTCCACCACAAGGATACCACCGTGAAATGGGAGGATGTCCTGTTCGACCACTCGATCGACGCCCGCTACCGCCTGCCCGCCACGCATGGCGATTGACGCGGCGTTTCCTCAAGCCTCTCCGTCCGCCGGGTTTGCAGCCATGGGAACAAAAGCAGGCAGTGGCCGCACCAGGTTGGTGGGCAGGGGAAACACCCGCTCGATGATGTTCGGCGCGATCTCCTGGCCGTGTTGGTAGGCATCTCGCAGCATCTCGAGCTTGGCATCCATGTTGTCGATGTGATGCAGGGCGAAAGCCTCCGGCGTGCGCGGC
>JBIJBN010000165.1:0-5004 GCA_044345175.1 Luteolibacter sp. | reverse complement strand
GCCCCGCGCCATCGACATTTGCGGCCGTCTTGCGGAGATCAATCCATACTGGATCGAGGAGCCGACGCATCCGGACGACGTTCTCGGCCACAAGACGCTGGCGGAGGCGATCGCGCCGGTGAAGCTCGCGCTCGGCGAGCACGTGCCGAACCGTATTGTTTTCAAAAACTACCTGCAGGCGGGCTGTGCCGGATTCATCCAGGTGGATGCGGTGCGTGTGGCCGGTGTGAGCGAGTTCCTGGCGGTCAGCCTGATGTGCAAACAATCCGGCGTGCCGGTTGTTCCGCATGTCGGTGACATGGGGCAGCTGCACCAGCATCTGGTGTTGTTCAACCACATCGGGCTGGATCTTCCGGTGGTGTTTCTCGAGCACATTCCGCACCTGCGCGGGCACTTCGTCCATCCGGTGCGCGTGGACGGCGGCGTCTATCACACGCCGATGGAGCCCGGCGCGTCCTGCGATCTGCGGTGAGCGCCTCAGCTGCCGAAGTTGCGGAGCATGGTCCCCGCCTCCGCCAGCATTCCATCCGGATCGTTCGCCGTGAGCCGCGGGAAGCGCCGTCCCTCCAGCAGGATGTAGTTGCCATTGCGCCGCAGCATCAGGCGTCCGCCTTGGATCTCCACCGAGGTGATCGCGTTGGCGGATGCCAGCGCCTTGATGCGGGCGATGCGCAGCAGGTTGGCCACCGCGTCCGGCAGGCGGCCGAAGCGGTCGGTCCATGAGGATTCGAGCGCGGAGACCGCCGGTTCCGTGACCGCCTCAGAGAGCTCGCGGTAAACGGCGATGCGGAGGTGCGGGTCCGACAACCATGTGGCGGGCAGAAACGCCGGAATCGCACGTGCGTCCGGTGGTGATGAAGGCATGGCGCCGCGCATCAGCCATGCGCATTCGGTGGGGATCACGAAGTCCGCCTTGAACGAACTGTCCGCGCGCGCGGGTTCCCTGCGGCCCTTGAGCCGCTCCACCGACTGGCGGAGCAGCTGGCAGTAGAGTTCGAAGCCGATCTGCGCGATGTGGCCCGACTGTTTGGTTCCCAGCAGGTTTCCCGAGCCGCGGATTTCGAGGTCGCGCATGGCGATTTTGAAACCCGAGCCGAGCGCCGAATACTGCTTGATGGCATGGATGCGCTTGCGGGCGTCGCCCGCCGTCACCATGTCGCGCGGCAGCAGCAGGATGGCGTGGGCTTTTTCGCCCGCCCGGCCGACGCGGCCGCGCAGCTGATAGAGATCGGCCAGTCCGAAGCGGTCGGCGCGGTCGATGAGGATGGTGTTGGCGTTGGGGATGTCGATGCCGGTCTCGATGATCGTCGTGGCGAGCAGCACGTCCGCCCCGCCGTTGACGAAAGTGTGCATGACGGACTCGAGGTCGTCCTTGTCCATCCGGCCGTGGCCGGTGACGATCCGGGCCTCGGGCACCAGTTCGCGCAGGCGGGCCGCCATCCGGTCGATGGTCTTGACGCGGTTGTGCAGGAAAAACACCTGGCCACCGCGTTTCATCTCGCGGCGGATGGCATCGCGGATGACGCGCTCGTCATAAGCGCAGATGGTGGTGGTGACCGGCACGCGGTTGGGCGGCGGGGTGTCGATGGTGGACATATCGCGCGCGCCCATCAGCGCCATGTAGAGGGTGCGCGGGATCGGCGTGGCGGAGAGCGTCAGCACATCCACCTGGCGGAACAGTTGTTTGAAGCGCTCCTTGTGGGCCACGCCGAAGCGTTGTTCCTCATCGATGACGACGAGTCCGAGGTTTTTGAATGAAACGTCGCCGGAGATGAGGCGGTGGGTTCCGATGACGATGTCCACCGAGCCGTCGGCGATACCGGCGATGGTTGCGCGGGTTTCGGCGGCGGTGCGGAAGCGGTTGAGCAGGTCGATGCGGACCGGGTAGTCCGACATACGTTCGCGGAAGGTTCGCCAGTGTTGTTCGGCGAGGACGGTGGTGGGCACGAGGATGGCGGCCTGTTTGCCGCCGGTGACCGCCTTGAAGACGGCGCGGATGGCGACTTCGGTTTTGCCGAAGCCGACATCGCCGCAGACGAGGCGGTCCATCGGGCGCGGCAGTTCGAGATCGCGCTTGGTTTCCTCGATGGCGCGGCGCTGGTCCGGTGTTTCGGTGAAGTGGAAAGAGCGTTCGAACTCCCACATCCAGCGGCTGTCCGGCGGGTGTGCGAAGCCGGGTTCATGCTGCCGCTCGGCCTGGATGCGGAGCAACTGGGCGGCGTAGTCGAGAATTGATTTTTCCGCGGCCTTGCGGGCGTTTTTCCATGCGGTGCCGCCGAGTTTGTTGAGGTCCGGCGTTTTGCCGCCCATGCCGATGTATTTGCCGACGAGGTGTGCCTGTTCGAGCGGCACTCCGAGCAGGGCGCCGTCCTTGTATTCGAGGACGAGTTCCCCGTCTTCATCGCCCTGCTGGATGCCGCGGAACCTTGCGAGGCCGTATTCGTAGTGGACGACGAGGTCGCCGTCCGCGAGTTCATCGATGGTGGCGCGGGTGGTGGTGGCGCGGGATTTTTCGAGTATGGCGCGGCGTGATGTTCCCGGCGTGCGGTAGCGTCCGAAGAGTTCGGAGGATGAGAGCACGGCCAGCCGGGTTGCCGGCAGGGTGAATCCGGCCATGAGTTCGCCATTGACCGGAGTGATGCCGAGGTCGCGCCGCAGTTCCTTGCCGGCGAGTTCCGCGAAGCGCTCGTGTTCGCCTTTGTTGGAAAAGACCATGGCGATGTCCCAGCCATCCCGTTTCCATTCGTTGATCTGGCGGAAGAATTGTTCGCGGCGCAGTTCGTTGAGGATGAAATCGCCTGCTTCGAAGGCGCCCAGCGGGCTGCCATGGGTGGCCAGTGTGAAATCCTCGCGGCCATCCGCCGCCGCGGCGCCGGAAGTGATGAGGATGTCTGATGTGGCGGTTTCCGTATCGATGGAGACGAGCAGGTCATCCTGGCGGCGGTAGTCCGCGATGGTTGCCTCGCACGGCGGCTCGGCGATGATGATTTCCGCCCGGGTGAGGCGGCGGGTGGACGCCTGGGTGTCCGGATCGAATTCGCGCAGTGATTCCAGCTCGGTGTCGTAGAACTCGAGCCGCAGCGGCATGACCGCCTGCCATGCGAAGAGATCGATGATGCCGCCGCGCAGAGTGAACTGCCCGCGGCTGGCGACGGTGGTGACCCGCTCGTAGCCGTGATCCGCGAGTGACCGGGAAAGGGATTCCGGATCGAGCGGGGTGCCCGGCGTGAGCAGGATGCGCGAGTCGTTCAGTGCGGCGGGCGAGGGGGCCTTTTCCGTGAACGAGCTGCTGCCGCAGACGACCGCGCAGGCATCCGCCCGGGCCAGGATTTCCAGCGCGGCGAACCATGTGGCGGCCGACTCCGGATCGGCGATGGTGCCATCCGCGGTTTCGCCGGGAGCATCTGGCAGCACGATGGCGGGGACGCTCCACATCTCCATTTCCGCGGCGATCCGTTCGCGGTGGCGCGGCTGGTCACAAACGATCCATGCCCGCCGGCGGCCGCGGGCATGTGCCGCCGCGGTGAGCGCCCATGCGGTGGCGAAGCCGTGCGAGGCCTCGGCGATGTGGTCGAGCACGAGTGTGCCGCCGCCAGCGTCCCATGAGGACAGGCGTGAGTGGAAATCCGGGTGGGTCGCGGCCCGGTTGAGCCAGACGCTTGCGGGATCGTCCTTGCGGGACACGGCGTGAGTGAACACCCGGGTGGCCGGGTGTGACGAGCGGGAAAGTGTGAACTGCCGGGGGAGCCTGGCGGGCGCCGGTCACGGTCACTCGTATGTCAGTGTCGCCGTGGCAGTGGCGTCCTTGTCGCTGACAAAGCGGATCCAATACGCGGAGAAGGCGTCCGGGAACCGGTGTGTGTGCGTCCCGCCGTTTTTGAGACTGAAGGTTTGGTAATCGACCCAGGTGCCATCGCCGTGGATGTCGATTTGTGCGGTGATGTTGAGCTCCTCGCTGTCGCCTGCATTGAAGCCGAGCTCGAGGACTTTTTGGTCGTAGCCGGTGACCAGGTAGGGATCCGAGGATTGGCCGGCCTTGACTGCCGACTGGTGCCATGGTCCGCCCTGGCCGCGGGGTTTGCCGAGTTTCCAGATATCATCGATGGTTCCGGCCCAGACGGCGGCCTTGCCATCGTCGGACCGCAGGATGTGGTTGTTCGACGCGGGTGCTTCATCCGCCACGCCGCTCATGATGAAGAGCCCGCGGAATGAGCAGAAGTCATGGACGAGCCGGTTGTGGGTGGCCACCGCGCGCAGTTTGGTGAAACCGCCGGCATTGTTGGCGGGGAGTTCGTAGAAGGTGCCGTGGGCATGGAGCAGGTCGCGCTCGGTGGCGACCTCGCGCACCAGGCGGTAGCCGCCGAGGTGTGGTGCGTCGAATGCCGGATCGCCTTTCGGCAGGCGCCAGCGCTTGCCGTCATCATCGGTGAAAATGACGGATGCGGAGTCGGTTTGGAGAAACCCGGTGGGGATGGCGGCGTGTTTGCGGGTGAACGACTCGTCCTCCGGGGATTCGATGCGCTTGAGTTTCAGTTCGGCGTCCAGCTCGTAATAGCCGCCGGGTGTGCCATCCGGGTTGGTGGCGGCCAGCGACATGGTTTTAACGCCCTTGTCGCGGGCTTTGACGATGCCGCCGCCCGCGGTGTCGCCGGGTTTGGCAAGGCCGTCGAAGAGCGGATCCGCGGATTCGTTTCGCAAATCCTCGCCGCGGCTGGTGAAGGCGGCGCAGGCATGCTGCGCGGCGTTCACGGAAGTCAGGCGGATCCATTCGCCCGCGGCATCCGGATCGAATGCGACGAAGGCGTAGCCATTGACGGACACCTCGCTGTGGCGTGTCCATGTGCCGTCTTGTCCGCTGGTTTCGATGACGACGTTCCATGGGTCGCCGCCTTTGTGGGAGAGGTGCAGTCCCCGGTGTTTGTATCCGGCGAAAAGGTAGGGGTCCGAGACGGCACCGGCCGCGAGATCCTCGCGCATCCAGACGGCGCCGCGGCCGATGACCGG
>JBIJBN010000164.1:0-5021 GCA_044345175.1 Luteolibacter sp. | reverse complement strand
GGAATTGGAGTCTCCCCGGCCGTTTCTCGCACCGGGAATCCCCGCAGGGCAGGAGGCGGATGCGGTGCTCGATTGCTACCGGGTCTTGAAAGACCATTTGTCCCGCCACGGCGGCACCGGATTGGGAGCCTTGATCGTTTCCATGACGCGCGGCACCGGCGACCTGCTCACCGTTTATCTGCTTGCCCGCGAGGCCGGCCTGGTGGAGATGACCGCCGCGGGGCCGTGCTGCCCGCTGCCCGTCGTCCCGTTGTTCGAAACCATGGAGGATCTCGAGCGGGCGCCTGGCATCGTCGAGCGGTTCCTCACGCACCCATACACCCGCAGAAGCCTCGCATCGCGCGCCAACAGCGATTTCCAGATGATGCTGGGATACTCGGATTCCAACAAGGACTGCGGCATCCTCGCGAGCCAATGGGCGCTGCACAAGGCCCAGCGGCTGTTGTCCGATGTCTGCCTGAGGCACGGCATGCGCCCGGTGTTTTTCCATGGCCGCGGCGGCACCGTCGGCCGCGGCGCGGGGCCCACCCATTGGTTCATGGAGGCGCTGCCGCCAGGCTCGCTCGAAGGGGTCTTCCGCATGACCGAACAGGGGGAGACCATCGCCCAAAAATACTCCCACCTCGGGTCCGCCACCTACCACACCGAGCTGCTCATGGCCTCCGTCGCGGCCGCCACCGCCAAACACCACAAACCCGCCAACCCGGCGGATGCCGATCCGCAAATCCTCGGCAAACTCGCCGATTGGAGCCGCGAGGCATACCGCAACCTGATCGAGGCGCCGGGATTCATCGATTTCTACCGCACGGCCACACCGATCGACGCGCTGGAAAACGCGCGCATCGGCTCGCGTCCGGCACGCCGCACCGGCCGTGCGACGCTGGATGACCTGCGCGCGATTCCCTGGGTGTTTTCATGGACGCAGTCGCGCTTTTACCTGCCCGGCTGGTTTGGTGCCGGCACGGCGCTGTCACGGCTGCGCGAAGCGGATGCCGATGCATTCGGAAAGCTTTCCGGCCAGCTCCGGCACAATGCTTTCCTGAGATATGTCATCACCAACATCGACAGCTCGCTGGCAAGCGCCAACGAGGAGATCATGCGATCCTACGCAGGTCTGGTCCCCGACGCCGCGCTGCGCGAGCGGTTCCTCAACACCCTGCTCGATGAATGGGCGCTCACCCGTGAGGCGCTGGCAGGGCTTTTCACCCGCTCCTTCGCACAAAGGCGCCCGCGCATGGCACGCACGCTGGCCATCCGTGAGGAACCGCTGCGCGTGCTGCACGCCCAGCAGATCTCGCTGCTGCGCCTGTGGCGCGCGCGAATCGCGGATGGAGACACGGCCGGAGCCGAGACATTGATCCCGGACCTGCTGGTCTCGGTGAATGCGATCTCCTCGGGCCTGCGCACCACCGGTTGATTTTCCATCCGAAAAAAACACCGGTCCGCGAGAGCAGACCGGTGTGGATGGAAACAACGGAAAATCCGCGGTGCGCTCAAGGCAGCAGGTTCACCGAGCGCGATTGTTTGATCGCATTGGTGATCTTGCGGTGCAGCTTGGCGGAAACACCCGTGACACGGCGGGGCAGGATCTTGCCGGTCTCCGAAGTGAACTTGCTGAGCAGCTCGGGATTGGTGGGAAGCACCTGGTCCGCAGGGATGTCGTGGCGGCGGCGCGGCATCTGCCGGTTGGCCTTGCGGAAATTGATGCGGCGTTGGACGGTCTTGGGCTCGGACATGGTGGCAATCAGCGGAGTTCGCGGTGAAGGGTGCGGCGCTTGAGGAAGGGATTGAACTTCACTTTCTCCAGACGGCCGGGTGTGCGCAGGCTCTTCTTGTTGCGCGTGGTGACGTAACGGGACGTCGGCTTGCCCTCGGCTTTCGCCTCAGTGCATTCGAGGATGATGATCTCGCGTGGCATGGTTGGAATTTCGGGGGCGGGATCTTGGTTCAATCTTCATCCTCGTCAAGCGAAACCGACTCGGATTCCTCGTCATCCATGTAATTTCCACCGCTGAAGCCCACCTCGTTGGACGGGCGGAACCGGCGCTTGCCGTATTCCTTCTCCCATTGGGCCTGGCACTCGACGGTCAGCCGGGCGAACGGAATCGCCTCCAGCCGGGCCTGCGGGATCTTGCGCGAGGACATCTCGCAAACCCCGTAACTGCCGGCCTGGATCCGGCGCAGGGCTTGCTCGATTTCGTAAAGCGCGTCCTGCTCCTTGGCGAGCACCGAGAGCGCGAAATCCCGGTCATAGGCATCACTGCCGGCATCTCCCTGATGCTGGCCGCTGCCCGACGCCTCGGAACCTTCAGGCGCGTTGCGGATGGTGTCGCGGGTCATGCCGGACATCGAGTCCACCAACTCATCCCGCAAATCAAGCAACCGCTGACGCTGCTTCTGCACAAAGGACTGGCTGTGCGTGCCATTCGCCGCCGGAGGGGGCAACACAGCGGAAACGGTCTTGGTTCCCTGCTTGACGACAGGGGGCTTGTTCACCGGAGCTTTCGTTAACACGGTAGCAACGGTTTTCACCGGTGGCTGTTTTCTGGCCGGAGCCGTTTTCACGGATGATGACTTCTTGGCGGGGGGGGTGGCCTTTTTCACGGGGGTTGCTTTCTTTTTTACGGGGGCTGGTTTCTTTTTCGCGGGGGTGGCTTTTCTTGCAGGTGCCGACTTCTTGGCCGCTGCAGGCTTTTTCGCCGCAGTGGATTTTTTCTTCACCGGAGCCGCTTTTTTCGCCGATGCGGGCTTTTTCGCTGGAGCGGATTTCTTTCCGACAGGTGCCGTCTTGCGGGCGGGTGCTTTTTTCCGGGCGGACGCGGATTTTGGGGCGGCTGCGGGTTTGCCGGATTTTTTAGCGGCTGTGGATTTCGAGTTTCTGGTTTTCGCGGCCATGGGGCTGATGGAAGAAGGCGATTCTGGGGAGAGGCGGGTGGATTCAAATCCACACGATCATCCGGTAAGGAGCGGAAAGCGCGGTGGATTAGTCCCTGCGGCCGCTCCTATCAAGGACAAAAGCAATCAACCCCAAAAATCATGCCGGGCAAGGCGAATAGCTACGGGACTTGAAATGCCGGGCGAGGCCCGTATGCTGGCCGGCCATGCAGCTCAGCGCCATCGTCGAAGCCCTCCTCATTGCCTCGCAGGAACCTCTCGCGGCCGGGGAAATCGCCCGTCTCGTCCGCGCCCGCGTCGCCGAGGCCGAGGACGTCAGACTGCGCGATACCGAGGATGGCAGCCAGCCCGAAGCCCTCCCGGAGTGGCTCACCGCGCTGGCCGCCACCAGCGAGGAGCAAATCCGCGAGGCCATCAGCGAACTCAATTCCAGCTACCTCGGCAGCCAGCGGGCCTTCTCCATCCTGGAACGCCCCAAGGGATGGAAACTGTATACAAAAGTGGAATTCGGGGATTTTGTGCGCCAGTTGTTCCCCGGTCGGAAACCCGAACGGCTCAGCGGCCCGGCCATGGAAACACTCGCCATCATCGCCTACCGCCAACCCGTCACCAAGGCCGCCATCGAGGCAGTGCGCGGCGTCTCCTGCGATGGCATGCTCCAGAAACTCCTGGACCGCGACCTCATCCGCATCGGCGGACGCGCCGAACTCCCGGGCCGCCCGCTGCTCTACGAAACCACCGATCTGTTTTTCGAGCACTTCGGCATCCGCTCGATCGATGATCTGCCGAATGCGGCCGAACTCCGGAAAATGAAACTTCCGGATCCCACCGAGGCCGCCCCGCAGGACCACGGCGCCGAACAACAACTCGCGCTGATCGCCGCAGGCGCACCCCTGGCCGCGGATGCCCATGCCTCGGACGACTGAACCACCCGCACCGCCGTGACCCTCGAAGACATCCGCCGCCAAATCGACACGATCGACCGCGAACTCCTCGACTTGCTCGGCCGCCGCGCCGATCTGGTTCACGAGGTCGGCCTGATCAAAAAACGCGACGGCCTGCAAATCTACGCGCCGGAACGCGAGGAGGCGCTGCTGCGCCGCCTCATCGAAATGAACCGCGGCAGGCTGCCGGAAAAATCGATCCGCGCGATCTTCCGCGAGATCATGTCGGCCGCGCTCGCTCTCGAGGACGACCTCAAGATCGCCTACCTCGGCCCGGAAGGCACCTGGACGCACCAGGCGGCCATCAAGAAATTCGGCCACTCCGTCAACTACTCGCCACAACCGAATTTCTCCGATGTGTTCGACCAAGTGACCCGCCGGCAGGCGGACTACGGCGTCGTGCCCATCGAAAACTCCACCGAGGGCGCAGTCTCGCACACGCTCGACCTGTTCGTCGATTCACCGCTCCACATCTGCGCGCAGATCCTGTTGCGCATCGAAAACTGCCTGATGGCGGCGGTTCCCCGCGATCAGATCCGCACACTCTACTCGCACCCGCAGGTCTTCGGCCAGTGCCGCGGCTGGATCCAGAAAAATTTCCCGGAGGCGGATCTAGTCGAAGTCTCATCCACCACCAAGGCCGCGCGCATCGCCCGCGAGCAGTCGGACCTCGGCGCGGCCGCGCTCGGCGGACAGCTGGCGGCGGAAATCCACGGCCTTTCCCTGCTCGAGGAGTCAATCCAGGACCGCGCCACCAACACCACGCGCTTCCTGGTCATCGGCGAGAAAACCTGCCCGCCCACAGGCAACGACCGCACATCCATCCTGTTCGCCATCCACGATCGCCCCGGCTCCCTGGTCAAGGCCCTGCAGGCCTTCGACCATTGCCACATCAACATGTCCAAAATCGAGTCGCGCCCGTCGAAGCGCAAGGACTGGGAATACATTTTCCACGTCGATCTCGCAGGCCACTGCGAGGACCCGAAGGTCGCTTCCGCCCTCACCGAACTCGGCCAACACTGCTCGATGGTGAAGCTGCTCGGTTCGTATCCGGACGCGGCGGAATGAGCGTTTGACCGCCCTGGCGTAAAAAACCACAATCAGGTCTGGCCATTGCCGCCCCCCGCCACATACCCTCCCCGCGCATGACTGGAAACGCTGAATTGATCATTGACGGCAAAC
>JBIJBN010000163.1:0-5055 GCA_044345175.1 Luteolibacter sp. | reverse complement strand
GGGTTCCTTGGGCTCCAAGATGAATTTCCGTTGGCTCAACCCCCTGCTGTGGGGCAACTCGGTGGCACTGGCGTGGATGTGGGGACTGGGGCTGTTTTTCAGCGTCCAGATGACCTTCATGTTCGGCCTGCAGGGATTGCTGATGTTCGCGGTCCCGAATGCCGCAGGACTGGTCGGCTTCGGCCTCCTCACCCAGATCGTGGCGCGCCGGCACGCCGGCGGACAGGAGTCGCTTGCAAGGTTTTTCGAGAAGTTCTCAAAGCCGTTCCGCCTGATTTTCTATCTCTATCAGGTGCTGGCGCTGGCGCTCACGGTGTTCGCGCTCACGCGGTATCTCTTCATCCCGCTGGAACTCGTCTCCGCGCCGATGAACGCGCTCTACCTTTGCATGGTGGTGTTCGTGGTGCTGGCGGCGGGCTGCCTCGCCGGGGAGGAATTCGGCATTCGCAAAATCAAATACGGTCATGCCGCGCTCGGGCTGCTGGTGGCCGGCTGCGTGGCGGTGATCCTGTCCGCGCTGGATCCGCTGTTGCCGGATGCTCCGGTCTGGCGCGCGGCGGATCCAGACGCCTGGGCCGGGCCGGACATGGCGGCCTATGCCGTGCCCCTGCTCATCGGCCTGCTGGTGGGGCCATGGCTCGATCTCCAACACTGGCAGCGCGCCATCCAGATCCACCGCGAGGGCTCGTCGATCCGCGCCAGCTACTTCATCGGCGGGCTGGTTTTCTTCCTGCTGCTCTTGTTTCACGGCTGTCTCGCGGCATGGGTGATGGCCAAGGGCGGCATCGACACCTACGGCAAAAACGGCCTGGACGGATTCCGCTACGCCCATGAGCTGGTGGTCGAATACATCCACCACCTCGACAAGGGAGCAGGCGGACTGCTGCCCGCCGCCTACTTCACATTTCTCGGGATCTGCGCGCTGACCACGCTCGACAGCGGATACATCGCGCTGAAGTGGTTTCTCGGTGAGAATCTCGCCAAAAGCCGCAACGTGCTGGTAGGGATGCTTCCGAAGCGCCTGCTGGAATCGCCGATTCCGACGTTCCTGCTGGTCGCGTTGATCACGCTTTGCGGCCTGTGGGCGGAAATCGAACTGGAATACTTCATGGTGTTCTACGCCTCGTTTTTCGTCGGCTACGCCTCGCTGGCGATCGCCCGTTGTTTCGTTCCGAACTCGCAGCAGCCGCTGCCGCAGATCCGGATGTTCTCGCTGGCGAGCATCTCGCTGGTGGTCTTCGCCTTCGGATACTACATGTCGGCGGGATTCCTGCTCATCCTCGGATCGCTGCTGCCGCTGCTCTACGTCGTCTGGCTGGTCATCAACACCGACCTCCTGCGCGTCGTCACCGAGAAGGCCGGGGAGGTGATCGAGGCGGCCTCCGAAATCCCCGTGGTCAAGGCCATCACCCGCACGGCGACAGTCGCCACCGGCAGGGACGTGGTCGCCCCGCTGCCACAGGACGCCCACGCGCTGGGCGGCCACTTCGAGGGCAAATGGTTCGTCTATTCGATGATCGCCACCTATCAGGACACCAACTCGGTGGGCAACGTGTATTTCGGCATGTATGGACTCTACGTGGGCAAGACGCGCGAGCTGTTCTTCAACAAGGTGATGCCGGAATTCGACCTCAAGACCACGCAGTTCTACATCCTCACCCGCTCGTTCGAACACAAGTTCGTGCGCGAGGCGCGCGAGTTCGACGTGATCACCGTGAAAATCCGGGTCGCGGACTTCAACCGCAAGTTCTGCACGCTGGAACACCAGATTTTCGGCACCGACAACGAACTGCTGGGCAAGGGCAGGCAGAGCCTGTTGTTCGTCTCGTCGCGGGACTACAGCCTGCTGGACATCCCCTCCGAGGTCTACACCGCCTTCATGCCGCACATTTGAAAGCCGAAACACTTGCCGCGCGCGGAAGCGGCCGGCAAGCTCATGCGATGCGTTTTGCGGTGCTGGGCAGCGGCAGTGGCGGAAACTCGGCGGTGGTCGACTGCGCGGGCGCGCTGCTGATGATCGACGCCGGCCTCAGCGCGCGACAGCTCTGCTCGCGGCTCGCGCATCTGGGCCTGAGCCCGGGGGATCTCGATGCCATCCTCCTCACCCATGAGCACGGCGATCACGTCCGGGGCCTCAAGGTGTTCCTGAAAAACCATCCGGTGCCGGTATTCTGCACGGCCGCCACCCGCCTCGAAATGGCGGGCCAGGGCCTTGATGGCGGCGTTTGGAAAACCTTCGAGAGCTCACAGTCGTTTGCAGTCGGCCCGGCCGCGATCCAGAGTTTCGCTGTCAATCACGATGCGATGGATCCGGTCGGTTTTGTAATCAGCCACGCGGAATGCCGGCTCGGCGTGGTGACCGATGCCGGCCACGTGACACGCTCGATGATCGACCGCCTGCAAGGGCTGGACGGCTTGTTCATCGAGGCGAACTATGACGAACGGCTGCTGGAGGCCGACCTGAAACGCCCATGGTCCACCAAACAGCGGATCAGTTCGCGCCACGGCCATCTCTCGAACACCCAGGTCGCCGCGCTGCTGCGCGAGATCGCGCACCCGCGGCTCGCCCGTGTGGTGCTTGGCCACCTCAGCTCGGACTGCAACACACCCGAGCTGGTGCTCGACCGGGTGCGTGCCGCACTGGAAGAGGCCGGCCACCACGGCGTGGGGCTGGATTGCGCGCTCCAGCACTCACCCAGCCCGTGGTTCGAACTGTGAGCGCAGGCAGCGGTTGACAGCATCCGGCCCGCGTTTTCCACTCTCCCGCAATGAATGATTCCTCCGAGGCGCTGATCGCGCTGGCGCTGGCGGAAGACATCGGCGACGGCGATGTCACGGCGGCTTATTTTGTTCCGGAGCACCGGCCCGCGCGGGCGTTTGCAACCGCACGCGGTGCCGGCGTGATCTCCGGCACCGGAGTGGCCGCAAGGGTGTTCACCAAGGTGGATCCCTCGCTGGATGTGGAGATCCTCGTGCCGGATGGAACACGGGTGGAACCGGGCACCCGCCTGCTGCGCATCGAGGGCAATGCCCGGCCGATTCTAACAGCCGAGCGCACGGCACTCAATTTCCTCCAGCGGCTCAGCGGCGTGGCCACCCTGACGGCGGCTTATGTGGAGGCGGTCAAGGGCACCCGCGCGCGCATCCTCGACACCCGCAAGACCACCCCCGGATTCCGCATGCTGGAAAAACAGGCGGTGCTACACGGCGGAGGCACCAACCACCGCATGGGCCTCTACGACCGCGCCATGGTCAAGGACAACCACCTGGTCGCCGAAGGCAGGCTCGAGGCCCTCCGCACCGCGATCCGCCGCCTCAAGTCCGAAAGGCCGGAGGTGGCGGTCGAATTGGAGGCCGATGACATCCGGCAGGTGCGTGACTTTCTCGGAATGGATGGCGTGGACCACATCCTGCTGGACAACATGAGCCTTGCCGCGCTCGCCGAGGCGGTGGCCGCCCGCGGCCGGCGCACCACACCAATGCTCGAGGCCAGCGGAGGCGTGAACCTCCAGTCGGTCCGCGGCATCGCGCTCACCGGCGTGGATTTCATCTCGGTGGGCGCCCTCACCCACTCCGCGCCCGCACTCGACATCGGCCTGGATTTCTCACCGCTTTGAGCCGCCATCATGTCCGGTGATTTTGCCCAGGCCGCCGCGGGTTTTCCCGATCCATTCCACCTGCTGGTGCGGGATGAATCGGCATCCACCAATGACGAACTGCGGAAACTGGCCGAATCCGGAGCCTCCCACGGACTCGTGCTTCTGGCGTTGGATCAAGGCGCGGGGCGCGGCAGACGCGGCGCGGCATGGTTTTCCGCACCGGTCGAGTCGCTCGCATTTTCCATCCTGCTGCGGCCACAGGAACCCAAGGCGCTGTGGCCGCGCCTCGCCCTGGCCGCGGGCCTCGCCGTGGCACAAGCCGTGGAATCCACCGGAATGGCCGCAGGCATCAAATGGCCCAACGACATCTGGATCAACCAACGCAAGGTCGCGGGAATCCTCGTGGAGGCCGGCAACGACTTCGTGATTGTCGGCATCGGCCTGAATGTGAACAGCACCGCCTTTCCAGACGAAATCGCCGGCATCGCCACCTCATTGAGACTCGAAAGCGGCACGGACCACAGCCGCGACCTGTTGCTTGGTTCGATCGTCCGCCGCTTCGCCGCAAGCAGCCGCGGCATCGGCGGGGATTTCGTCCATCTGCTCGATCCGGTCCGCGAACGCTGCGTGCTGACCGGACACCGGGTGTCGCTGATGACCGCAGGCGGCCGGCGCGAGGGTGTGGTGGAAGGCATCGGCCATGGCGGGGAGTTGCTGTTGCGCACCGCGCGGGGACTCGATGTCCTGTTGCAGGCCGATGAAGTCCGGATCATCGACCCGATTTGAAAATCCGTTTTGCATTTCCGCCTGCCTGCCCTAACTGAAGACATGATCCCCTGCGTTCGGCTCCCGCTCGCGGCATCCGCACTGCTTGTCGCAGGTTGTCTCGCAGGCAAGGGCCGCCCACAAGCGGCGCAGGACCCCAAACCGGCCGCCGCAGGCCCGGAACTCATCGGCCGCATCGCTTCAATCCCGCCGGACCGGCGCTTCGTGCTGATCCAGGGATACCACAAGCGGAATTACGAACCCGGCACGATCCTCACCACCCGCGGACTCGAAAACCGCAATGCCAACCTGCTCGTCACCGGCGAGGCTCTCGGCCAGTTCGCCGCCGCCGACATCCAGTCCGGACACGTCGAAATCGGCGATGCTGTGTATCTGAACCGGACGCCTCAACAGCCGGAAACCGCCGCCAATCCGGAAAATCCGGGGCAAACCACTGGGAATGAGTCAATTACACCAAAAGAAATTGTTCAAAAAAACAATTTAGACTTCACCGATTATTTTTCTTCCAGAACCTCCATCTTTTGCGTATTTTCAAAAAGTCCCAACCAGCATGGGTAATTTTTGAAAAGAATCCATATCCGGGTCCCATTTCCGGTTGTCCCAAGTTCTTTCCAAAGGCAGTGCCCATGCGAATCTGTATGTCCCGAACCATGAACCTCACAACCAGCCA
>JBIJBN010000162.1:0-5060 GCA_044345175.1 Luteolibacter sp. | reverse complement strand
CACCGATGTGGCCGCACGCGGCCTCGACATCGACGAGATCGACATTGTCTTCAACTACGACCTGCCCGCGGACCCCGAGGACTACGTGCACCGCATCGGCCGCACCGGCCGCGCCGGGCGCTCGGGCCGCGCCGTGAGCTTCGTTTTCGGCCGCGACATCTACCGCCTGCAGTCGATCGAGCGCTACACGCGCCAAGTGATCCGCCGCGAGCGCATCCCCTCGGTCGAGCAGGTCGAAGGCCGCCGCGCCGACCTGATTTTCGACACGCTCCGGGAACGTCTCGAATCCGGCGCGTACGATGCCTATCAGGACAACATCGACAGGTTGCTCGAACAGGGCCACACACCCACCGACATCGCCGGAGCGCTCGCCACCATGCTGCGCGAATCCAGCGGCCGCGAGGGCGAGACAATCGCCGAGGACCGCGAACCCGAAAAACCCGAGCGCCGCGTGAAACCACGCGAAGCGCGACCGGCCCAAGGCGGCGGGCACCGCGAGGCCCGTGGACCGGTTCCCCAAGAACAAGGCATGGCCCGGCTGTTCCTCTCACTGGGGAAATCCCATGGCATCCTGCCCAAGGACATCGTCGGCATGATGTATCGCGAGGCCGGCCTTCCGGACGGCAGCCTCGGCCGCATCACGCTTTTCCCGCGTCACACGCTCGTCGATGTGCCGGAAGACTTCGCGGACCAGGCGATCCGCGCCACACGCTCGTCCAAACTGAAGGGCAAACCCTTCCGCATCGACCGCGACCGCGGCCCGGCGTAACGCGCCTGCGGCCACAGTCCGCAGGCCGGATCAGATCTCGTGCACCGGCAGGCTGGTGACCTCCTCGCGCACTTTCTCGGCAAGCGCGGTGGAAAGGTAGCGCTCGGTGGATGAGCAACCGACGGTGACGATGCGCTTGCCGGCAAATTCGGGGCGCCGCGCAACCTGCATGGCCGCCCAGACATTCGCACCGGTGGATATGCCCGCCGGAAGACCTTCCTGTTGCGCGAGCGCCTGCGCCGTGGCGAAGGCATCCTCGTTGCTCACCTGGATGACCTCGTCGATCACATCGACATTGAGGTTCTTCGGAATGAACCCCGCGCCGATGCCCTGGATCATGTGCGGGCCGGGCGCTCCACCGGATATCACCGGACTTGCGGCGGGCTCCACTGCGATGGTTTTCATCGCACAGCGCGATTTCAGCACCTCGGACACCCCTGTCAGAGTGCCACCGGTGCCGACACCCGCGACAAAGGCGTCGATCCTTCCCTCGGTGTCGCGCCAGATCTCCTCGGCGGTGGTCTCGCGGTGGACCTGCGGGTTGGCCGGATTGTCGAACTGGCCTGGACCGAACGCGCCGGCGGTCTCATCCAACAGTTTTTTGGCCATCGCGATGGCGCCGTTCATGCCGCGCGCGCGGGGTGTGAGCACGATCTCGGCACCCAGCAGGCGCAGCAGCACCCGGCGCTCGATCGACATGCTTTCGGGCATGGTCAGAATGCAGCGGTAGCCCTTGGCACGGGCGATGAAGGCGAGGGCGATACCGGTGTTTCCCGAGGTCGGCTCGATGATCAGGCCACCGGGCTTGAGCGAGCCGTCCTTTTCGGCCGCCTCGATCATGGCCTTGCCGATCCGGTCCTTCACGCTGAAGAGCGGATTGAAAAACTCGGCCTTGACGCAAATCTCGGCGTGCAGTCCGGCGGTCACATGGTTCAGGCGGATGAGCGGGGTGTTGCCGACGGTGGCGGCCATGTCTGGTGCGATGGGCATGATGTGATGGAGGTTGTGGAGATCCGGGGAAATGTCGCGAAAACCGCGCCGGTGAGTCAAGACGCGGACGGCAACGGCGTGATTATTGGTTTTTCCGGTCGAAAGCGGCGTCGAAAGCGACCTGGCTGACCGGGAAATCCAGGCTGCGGACGAATGCCGCCGCCTCGGTCGCGCCGTGGACCCGGTCCATCCGGATGTCCTCCCACTCGACCGAAAGCGGGCCGCGGTAGCCGATGTCATTGAGCGCGGCGATGACATCCTCGAACTCGACATCGCCGCGCCCGGGCGAGCGGAAGTCCCAGAAACGCCGGGCGTCGCCGAAATCGGTGTGACCGCCGAAAACCCCCACCGTGCCGTCACCATGACCCCACCAGGCGTCCTTGATGTGGCAATGGAAGATGCGGTCGGAAAACTCGCGGATGAAGCGGATGTAATCCACACCCTGATAGCCGAGATGCGAGGGATCGAAATTGAATCCAAAACGCTTGTGGCGGCCCACCGCATCCAGCGCGCGCCGGGCCGTGACGATGTCGAAGGCGATCTCGGTGGGATGCACCTCGAGGGCGAAGTTGACGTCCGCTTTGTCGAAGGCATCGAGGATCGGCAACCAGCGTTTCGCGAAGTCCCTGAAGCCCTTTTCATAATACGCCTGGGATGTCGGCGGGAAGGCATAGATCGAATGCCAGATCGACGAACCGGTGAAGCCATTGACGACCGCCGGAAAATCCGCGTCATCCGCGCATCCGGGTCTGGCATTGAAAAACATGCGCGCAGCCCTGGCCGTGGCGATCATCTTTTTGGCGGCACGCTTGCGGACACCCTCGGGCTCGCCGTCACCCCAAACGTCCGGCGGCAGGACCGCCTTGTGCCGCTCGTCGATGAGGTCGCACACCGCCTGGCCGACGAGGTGGTTCGAGATGGCATGGCAGGTCAGCCCGTGGTCGCAGAGCAGATCCCATCTTTCCTTGACGTATCTCTTGTTTGACAAGGCGGCATCGACATCGAAGTGGTCTCCCCAGCAGGCGAGTTCAAGTCCGTCATAGCCCATCTCGTAGGCAAGCGGCGCGAGTTTCTCGATCGGCAGGTCGGCCCATTGGCCGGTGAAGAGAGTGACGGGGCGTGACATGGTGTTTTTGGCGGGAGCCACGGCCACGATGGAAAAACAGGCGGGGGGCATCAATGCAAAACCACCGGGCATTGCGCGACCTCATGATGGATGAGGCCCGCCGCGCGATCCAGAGGGCCGGATCACCCGCCGGTGATGCCGCACACCTCGGTGTTCCATGCAAGGCGCAGCTCGCCGGTGATGCGCCCCTCGGCCATCTCGCGCCCGCCAAAGCGCGAGACGGCCATCACACCGCGGATCGACGAGGTGAGAAACAACTCGTCGGCCACATCAATCAGCGTGGCGGGCAGCGCACCCTCCTCGCAGCGGATGCCGAGGCGCGATGCCAGGCCGATGACCACCTCGCGCGTGATGCCGGGCAGGCATCCCGAGGCGAGCGATGGGGTGAGCAGGACGCCGTCTTTCACCAGAAACAGGTTGGAGGTGGCGGCCTCGCAAAGATCTCCCGCGGTGTTGAGAAACACCGTTTCCTCGAAACCGAGCCTCCGTGCGTGATCCAATGCCACCGGGTTTTCCGCATAGGACGCGCACTTCAGTCCAGCCAGCGCGGAACGCTCATTGCGGACGAACGGGGACAGGTTCGCGGTGGTCGAGGCCGGTGGCTGCGCCGCCAGATTGGCCGTCATCAGCACGATCCGGTCCTCCCCATGCGCAAGGTCGCCGATCGTTCCGCTGCCGCTCGTCACCGAAATCCGGATGCGCGCGCGCCCGCTGGTGAATCCATTCATTTCCAACAAACCGCACATGATGTCACCACCCCCGTCGAGATCGAGCGACCCGCCGAGGCGGCGGCAGCTCTGCTGAAGCCGCGCGAGATGACGGTCGGCGAAAACCGGACGGCCATCAATCGCAAGGATGGTTTCAAAAAGCCCCAACCCGTGCAGCAGGCCGCGGTCGGTGGGGCTCACACGGAAGTCGGATGATTCAATCCATTGTCCGTTGCACCAGATGCGGCTCATGCGGAAACATCCTCAGCAGGCGCCGGGAACTTGTAAATGGAAGATTGCACGGCATGCCCCACGGGACCAGCATGCCGCCATGCGGATCCGGATTTTCCTCACGGGCGCGGCGGTGATCGCACTCGGAATCGCGGCGGCGCGGATGCTGGAGAAGGACGATGCCACCGCCTTCATGCAGGGCGCGCTGACGCTGGGCGGCGGCTTGCTGATCTGCGGTTTCTTCTCGCTGAAAATGAAGTGGCACGGCATCATCGGCGGCGGCGTGCTGGGTTTGCTGGGGGCCGCCCGCGGCGCCGGCAACCTGCCGGACCTCGCGGCCTTCCTCGCTGGCGACCACAGCCGCGGAACCGCGCCGTTGTTCGAGTTCGGCATCACCGTGGCGTGCCTCGTGCTTCTCATCAGCACACTGGCGGAACTCGGCCGCGAACGCATCCGCCGGCTGCACGACGGCGACGCATCGTGAACCACCGGTTCAACGATCCAACAGAATCCCGTCGCCGAGGACCACCAGATCCACACTCCCGACCAGCGTCTTGTCGAGAAAGGGCGTGTTGCGGGATTTGGATTTCATGAAATCCGCCGTAAAGGTGCTCCGGCCGTCAGGATCGAACATCACCAGATCCACCGGCTGGCCCTCCGCAATCGAAACCACCGGCAGCCCCATCAGGCGCCGCGGCGCGGCGCTGTAGCGTTTCAGCACCAGGTCCCATCCGCACCTGCCGCGAGCGACCAGATGATGATGCAGCGAAACCAGCGCGGTATCCAGCCCGGTGATGCCGTTCGGCGCGCTGACAAAGTCCTGCGACTTTTCAAAAGGCGTGTGCGGCGCATGGTCGGTGGCGATCAGGTCGAGCGTGCCGTCGATGAGCCCCTCCAGCAACGCCTCGTTGTCCGCCGCGGTCCGCAGCGGCGGATTCATCTTGTAGTGCGTGTCGTAGTCGCCGATGTCCTCGTCGCGGAAAAGCAAGTGGTGCGGCGCCACCTCCGAGGTCACCCGCACATCGCCCCGTTGTTTCCACCAGCGGATGGTCTCCATGCCCAGCCTGGTCGATACATGCTGGATGTGGATGTGCGCTCCGGCGGCATGCGCGAGACGTATGTCACGATCGATGATGATTTCCTCCGCGCACGCGGGCGATCCCTTGATGCCCAGCCGGTAGCTCATCACCCCCTCGTTGAGCGCGCGCGGACCGGCCAGCCCGGGCGCCTCGCAGTG
>JBIJBN010000009.1:0-15648 GCA_044345175.1 Luteolibacter sp. | reverse complement strand
CGCGCCCGCTGCCATCCGCATGCCAGACACCGCTGCCCAAGGATGAGGCGGAGTTCCATGCGCCGCTGCGTCTGCCGGCACTGACTGCCAGCCCGAGCGGATCCCCTTCCGGAGTGAAAAATCCTCCATTCACCGCGGCAAGACCCTCCACCGAGGCGGCGGCGGCTGCCGCATCCGCAAATCGCGCGCCGGGAGCGCCCTTTTGGTCGATCACCCGGAGACGGTGGCCGCGCGCGTCAAAAACCACACCTTCAAACACGATCCCGGAAAACACGCCGCTCGTGACCTTGGGATTCGCCGCGGGTTGGAACGGCTCCGGCTCTGGCGGGCATGGCGGGAGTCCGGCCACTGCCGTCCGGGGCGGGGCTGGGGCGGACGGCACCTCAAGCGGCGGCGGCGGCACGACATGTGACGGATCACCCTGCGGCCGCTCGACCACCGGCGAGCAGGAGACCGCCAGCAGAAGAACCGGAATCAAAACCACATCACGCATGGACCGCATGTCGCATTCCAAGGGAATCAGGGCAAGAACCGTGATGCGCAATCCCGCGCGCGCCTACTTGCTCAACACCAACACGCCTGCGCTCAGCGGCTCCCAACCCGTCTCATCCGAGTAATAATCCGAGGTGTTGGTTCCGAAAACCGACGAGGGAGTCTCCGTGTCCATGATCCCATAGAAACGAAATGGAAGATAACCCGATGTCTCAATGATCCATTCGGCGCCGTATGGCCCCGAAGGGGCGTAAGACACGGCGAGGATCGTGCCGGGTGCATCCGGCTCCGCGGAGTAGGTCATGGTCCCGCCGTTGCCAGTCGCATCAAACTGAAAGGTGAATGTTTCATCACCAAACAAACCCACCACCAGCGTGCGGCCGCCCATCGAGGCCGGACTCAACGCGTCCGGATACGTGACCAGGGGCATGTGGTAGAAAGCGCGCGGAAGGGATGCGTTGCCGAAGGTGACTTGGGGAAACCCACTTTGTCCGGATCCCTGGTAAAGCCCGCCCAGCCTGACCCATGACCGGAGGTCCTGGCTCTGGTAAACCTGAAATACCGATCCTCCGGGCTGCGGACTCACGAACTCGTATCCGACACTGACACCCGGTGAGACCTTCAGTGCGCCGGCAATCCCGGAACAAACCGGCAGGCGCTGCGCATGCTCGTCAAACGCAACGGCCTGGGGAGTGGTGCGGCTGAAACCGACGCTGTTGATGGTGGTGGTGTCGCTTTCTGCCTCCATGATCGCATCCACCACCGCACGGCTTGCCGCATCCTTGATCAGGCCGAACACGGTGTGTTTGTCATTAAGACTTGGAATCTCATAACTCCCTGTCAGATAAATCTGGCTGCCATTGTCGTGAACTTCGCCGGTGTTCGCCATCGCGAGCACATAGGGAACATGCCTGAGATCCGGGTGGAACTCGTCCCGGAACGTGTAGCCCGGTCCCCCGCTGTTGGTTCCCGTGCCCGAACCGGTCTGGGCGATCCTGAAACCCGGACTGTTGACCACGCGGAAAAACCTTTCCCCGGCATACAATGGCTTGCGAACCACCGCACCGGTGAGCGGATCAATCCGCGGGCGCGTCCCATCGGCGAGGGTGATGAAATTCGCCACGGTTTGGGGCGTCTTGTCATATTGAAGCTCAACAACCACGTTCCCCCGGGTGGTGTGGAAGGTGGCGAGCAGCCCGGCATGGAGCGGAGCACAAAGCAGCAGCAGGGAAATCAGGAATTTCACGCTCGCCAAGAAACCACAAGGGACCGGATGAGGCAAGCCATCAATGCCTGCCACCCCGCGCACTGCTGGCGCGGCGGGCTGCCCCCACCCTCAATCCTTGCGGAACTCGATCTGGCCGTGCTGGACATCGGCAGTGATCACATCGCCCTCGGCGAACTTGCCATCAAGCACATCCAGCGAGAGCGGATCAAGCAGGAGGTGCTGGATCGCGCGCTTGAGCGGGCGGGCGCCATAGACCGGATCGTATCCCTGGTTGCCAACAAATTCCCTGGCGGCCTCGCTGAGCGCAAGGGCCAGCCCCTGCCTCGCAAGACGCTTGCGGACGCGGTCGAGCTGCAGATCGACAATGGTGGCGATCTCCCCGCGCTGCAGACGGTCGAAAATGATGATCTCGTCAATG
Organism: Luteolibacter sp.; assembly: GCA_044345175.1. Taxonomy (GTDB): domain Bacteria; phylum Verrucomicrobiota; class Verrucomicrobiia; order Verrucomicrobiales; family Akkermansiaceae; genus Luteolibacter. The sequence continues at coordinate 13,510 of JBIJBN010000009.1, read as the reverse complement.
CGGTTGAGAAACTCCGGACGGAAATGCGCGCGCAGGGCATCGGTCACCTTGGCTTCGCGCTGTTCGGCGTTGTCCTCGCCGAGGATGAATTGCGAGCCGATGTTGGAGGTGAGGATGATCACGGTGTTTCTGAAATCCACCGTGCGGCCCTGGCCGTCGGTGATCCGGCCGTCGTCAAGCACCTGCAACAGCACATTGAACACATCGTGGTGGGCTTTTTCAATCTCATCGAAAAGCACGACGCAATACGGCTTGCGGCGCACGGCTTCGGACAGCTGGCCACCCTCTTCATAGCCGACGTATCCGGGCGGCGCGCCGATCAGCCGCGCTACGCTGTGCTTTTCCATGTATTCGGACATGTCGATGCGGATCATCGCGCCTTCGTCATCGAACAGGAACTCGGCGAGCGCCTTGGAAAGCTCGGTCTTGCCCACTCCGGTGGGGCCGAGGAAAAGGAACGAGCCGATCGGCCGGTTCTCATCCTGCAGGCCGGCGCGGGCGCGGCGCACCGCATTGGACACCGCGGTGATCGCCTTCTTCTGACCGACCACGCGGGCGCCGAGGCGCTGCTCCATGTGGACGAGTTTCTCTTTCTCGCCCTCCTGCAGACGGTTCACCGGAATCCCGGTCCACGAGGAAACCACGCGCGCGATGTCCTCCTCGGTGACCTCCTCCTTGAGCATCGCGCCGTTTTTCTGCAACGCGGCGAGCCGCTCCTTGGCGGCATCCAGCGACTTGTTGGCCTCCGGCAGGTCGCCGTATGTGACTTGCGAGGCACGTGCCAGGTCGCCGATCCGCTGGGCACGCTCGGCATCGCCCTTGAGCGTCTCGATCTTCTCTTGTGCGGCGCGCACTTCCTCGATCACCGCCTTTTCATTGCGCCACTGCGCCATCAGGCCGGACGACTGCTCGCGCAGGTTCGCCTGTTCCTCCATCACCTTTTCGAGGCGCGCGGCGGAGGCCTTGTCGGATTCCTTTTCGAGCGCCTTTTTCTCCATCTCAAGCTGCAGGATCTGGCGTTCCAGCACGTCGATCTCGGTGGGCATCGAGTCGAGCTCGATCTTGAGCCGCGAGGCGGCCTCATCCACCAGATCCACCGCCTTGTCCGGCAGGAAGCGGTCCGAGATGTATCGATCGGACAAGGCGGCCGCTGCGACCAGCGCGCCGTCCTGGATGCGCACGCCATGATGGACCTCGTAGCGCTCCTTGAGCCCGCGGAGGATGGCCACCGTGTCCTCGACCGATGGCTCGCCGACCATCACCGGCTGGAAGCGGCGCTCGAGGGCGGCGTCTTTTTCGATGTGCTTGCGGTATTCGTCCAGTGTGGTCGCGCCGATGGTGTGGAGTTCGCCGCGTGCGAGCTGGGGCTTGAGCAGGTTGGAGGCGTCCACCGCGCCCTCCGCGGCACCCGCCCCGACGATGGTGTGCAGCTCGTCGATGAACAGAATGATCTGTCCCTCGGACCCGGTGACCTCCTTGAGAAAGGCCTTGAGGCGGTCCTCGAACTCACCGCGGTATTTGGCTCCGGCAAGCATGCCGCCGAGGTCCATCACGATGACCCGCTTGTTCTTCATCGAGTCCGGCACGTCGCCGGAGACAATGCGGCGGGCCAGGCCCTCGACAATCGCGGTCTTGCCCACGCCGGGTTCGCCGATCAGCACCGGGTTGTTCTTGGTTCGCCGCGAGAGCACCTGCAGCACGCGGCGGATCTCGTGATCGCGGCCGATCACCGGATCGATCTTCCCCTCGCGCGCGCGGGCCGTGAGGTCGGTGCCGTATTTCTCGAGTGTCTGGTATTTCCCTTCGGGATTCTCATCGGTGACCTTTTGCGTGCCGCGCACGCTCTTGATGGCGTCGAGGGCCTTCTGTGGGTCGAGACCGGCCTCTTTGAGCAGCCTGCCGGCGGGCGAGTCACCCTCCAGCGCGCCAAGCAGGAAATGTTCGACGCTCAGGAAATCATCGCCGAGCGACTCGCGGACCTGGTCGGCGGAGTCAAGCGTGGCCCGCAGCCCAGCGCTGATCTGCGGCTGGGTGGAGGCGCCCCGCACGCTGGGTTCGCGCGCGAGTGCGGCGGCGGCCGCCGCCTTGAGGCGGGTGACATCCACACCGGCCTTCTGCAGGATGGGCGCGGTGATGCCGCCTTCCTGTTGGAGCAATGCCAGCAGGACGTGGTTGCTCTTGAGTTCCGGGTGGGCGGATTTCGCGGCGATGCCCTGGGCGCTGTGCAGCGCCTCCTGGAGTTTTTGGGTGAGTTTCTCGAGTCCCATGGCGTGATATCTGATTGATAGAAACCTAGAACGCCCGGGCGGATTATCAACGGGACAATCACGGAAAATTCCACCAACCGGGAGCCCCGGGTGCGATCCATCAGCCGGCATGGTGCGCGCCTCCGGGCATCAATCGATGATCCGCCGCATCGGGATCATGTTCGAATGCTCGAAGCCCATCTTTTTGAAAAACTCCTGGGTGTTGGCGCCGATACGGTCGGTCAGCAGCGTGATCCGCTTGAAGTTCTTCTGGCGTGCGAACTCGACCACATAATCGACCAGCATGCGGCCGTAACCCTGGCCACGGTGGTCCGGGTGGATGATCACATCCTCCATCAGGATGACGAACCCGCCGCGGGCGGTGGAGATCGTGAAGAGCAGGTTCACCATGCCGAAGATCCGGTCCTTGTTGCGGACGACGAAGATGCGGCCGCGGTTCGGTTGCTCGAGGATGAGGCGCAGGCCGCGCTCCTGCACGGCGCGGTCAGCCGTGAAATCATCGGACCGGGACATCAGGTCCATCACCAGCTCGGTCAGGGCCGGCAGATCCTCAAGGGTGGCCGGTTCGACGTGCGGCTTGTCGTCCGCCACGCTGTTGTTGGATTGCTCGCTCATGATGGTGCTGCCTGCCGATTTGTGACATGAATCGGGGCTGAATCCACGGAATTTTGCCGTTGGCCGTCAATTTCCCCGGGTGGCGCGCGTCAGACCGGCAGATCCGGGCGGTTGCACCGGGTGCGTGCCACCGCGTTTTCATGCTTCCATGTCCCGATCTGGGCATGGTGGCCGGAGACCAGCACCTCGGGCACGCGCATGCCGCGGAATTCGGCCGGCCGCGTGTAAGCCGGGGCCTCGAGCAGGTGGGGGTTGGAAAACGACTCGTCGAGCGGCGAGCGTTCGTCGCCCAGCGCACCCGGCAGCAACCGGATCACCGCGTCACAAACCACCGCGGCCGCCAGCGCGCCATTGGTCAGCACGTAATCGCCGATGGAGATTTCGACATCCACCAGCGCCTCGATCACCCGGTGATCCACGCCCTCGTAGTGGCCGCACAGGATGAGCAGGTGTTGCTCTGCCGCCAGTTCGCGTGCGACGGCCTGCTTGAACGGCCGGCCTTGCGGCGTCATCAGGATCACCCGGGTTTGCGGCCCGCGCAGCGCCTCCACCGCGGCGAAAAGCGGCCCGGGCATCAGCAACATCCCCTGCCCGCCGCCATAAGGCGCGTCATCCACCCGCCGCCACTTGTCGTCCGACCAGTCGCGCAACTGGTGGCCGGTCACCTCAGCGATTCCAGCCGCACGCGCGCGCTGGATGATCGAGTCGCTCAGCGGCGCCAAGGCCACCTCGGGAAACAAGGTCACGATATCGATGCGCATGACGGCAGTGTATGGCAGGCGCGGCACTTGCCAATATCGATCCCGCACTTCGGTCTTTGACCGGCCGGGAAAATCCCGCAAATTACCCGCATATGAAGATTTTCGAGCGGGCCCGCGAGGCCGCCCTCATCCACTCCGCCGCCGCAGTGGCGGGATGGGATCAGGAAACCTACCTGCCACCCGCCGCCACCGCGCATCGCGCCCGCCAAATCGCATGGTTGTCATCACAGGCCCATGAAATGGCCACCTCGGAGGACTGGAAACGCGATCTGGAGGCCGCCGAGGCCGCCGATCCCGGAGACGATCCGAAACTCACCGCCAACCTGCGCGAAATGCGCCGCGAGTTCGACCGCGCGACACGCCTGCCGGTCGAGCTGGTGTCGCGTGAGTCGTCCGCGGCATCGCTCGCCAAACACGCTTGGGCCGCGGCCCGGCAAAACGCGGATTTCACCGCCTTCGCCCCGCATCTGGAAACCTTGCTGGAGATCGCACGCGAGAAGGCCGGATTGTGGGGCTACGCCGGTGAACCCTACGACGCGCTGTTGGAAGGCTACGAGCGCGGGACATCCACCTCGGCGGTGGCCGCGCTGTTCGACAGGCTCGAGCCGGCATTGCGTGATACCGCCGCCAGGGCAGTGGAAAAATCCGCCGCGCGCACGGTGACACTCCCGCCCGGGCCCTACTCGGTGGCGGACCAACAACAGTTCAACGCACGCGTCGCCGCGGCAATCGGTTTCGACTTCGAGGCCGGCCGCATCGACACCACCACCCACCCGTTCTGCACCACGCTCGGCCCGCGCGATGTGCGGCTGACCACGCGCCATGACGAGGAGGATTTCACCTCATCGCTCTTCGGCGTGCTGCATGAGGCCGGACATGGCATGTATGAGCAGGGCCTGCCTGCGGATGATTTCGGACTGCCCTCCGGCTCCGCCGTCTCGCTCGGCATCCACGAGTCACAGAGCCGCCTATGGGAAAACCACATCGGCCGCTCGCATGCCTTCTGGCAACACTGGTATCCGGCCGCGGCCGCCACCTTCCCCCAACTCGCGGCCTTCCCGCTGGAATGCTTCCTCTCCCACATCCGGCGTGCCGCCTTCTCGCCGGTCCGGGTGGAGGCGGACGAGGCAACCTACGATCTCCACATCATCCTGCGCTTCAACCTCGAGCGCCGCATGCTCAACAGCGAACTCGCCGTGGCCGACATCCCCGCCGCATGGAACGAAGGGTTCCGCGATCTCTTCGGCTTCACTCCGGAAAACGACGCCCTCGGCTGCCTGCAGGACATCCATTGGTCGATGGGCGGCCTCGGATATTTCCCCACCTACACGCTCGGCAACATCAACGCCGCCCAACTCTTCACCGCCGCACTGGAAAACCCGCAAATCGCCGCCGCCACCGATGCCGCCGACTACGCTCCTTTGTCAGCCTGGCTGCGCGGAAACATCCACGCCCACGGCGGCACGCTCGATCCCGCCAACCTGATGCAACAAGCCACCGGCAAAGCACCCTCCACCACGCACTACCTCGCGCATCTCCAATCCCGCTATCTGTGACCAGTCTCCGGCCAAAAAAATCCGATAGATCTCTCTGATTGGACGGATCAGGCGGATCTGCTAAAGAAGGCCCATGAGCGAGCCCGGGAGCCAGCCCCACAAAAAACTGCGCCCGAGTGGAGGCTACCGCAAGACCGCCAGCTTCCAGACGGCCACCATCATCTACGATGCCACGGTGTGGTTTTGCGAAAAGTTCGTTGATTCCCGCTCACGCACCGTGGACCAGATGGTGCAAGCCGCCCGCTCCGGTCGCCAGAACATCGCCGAAGGCAGTCGCGCAGCCGCCACCACCTCGCAAACCGAACTCCGGCTGGTCAACGTGGCCCGCGCCAGTTTGGAGGAACTGCTGCTCGACTATGAGGACTACCTGCGCCACCGCCACCTGCACCAGTGGGCAATGGACAGCCCTGAAGCCAGCGCCGTGCGCGCCGTCCCCCGGACATTCAAAAATGATTCGTCTGATCCGACGGATATGACCGATCTCACAGACAGCGAACGCTGGGCGCTCTACGCCTGCTGGCTGGAAGCCGACAACCCGGCCACTCGTGCGAATGCCATCATCTGCCTGATCCACCAGGCGAACTTCCTGCTGGACCGGCAGATTGCGGCGCTGGAGGCAGCCTTTGTGAAAAGCGGCGGCTACTCCGAACAACTCGCGACGGAAAGATTGCGCCAGAGGCAAAAAGATCGGTTGGATCAGCCAAATCCGACCGATCCGGCATCCCAAAGCTGTCCGCAGTGCGGCGGCATCATGGCGTTGCGCACCGCCAAAGCCGGCAAATCCCCCGGCAGCCAGTTCTGGGGCTGCACCAGCTACCCGGAATGCAAAGGAACTCTACCCGTATAAAAGATCCGCCTGATCCGTCTGATCCGTCAGCCCCCCAACCACCAAAACCCTTCCCATGGCATGACCCGACCCAATTCGGCAACTGAACCGCCCCCCAAAAAACGGAGTCAATGTGCAAGCTATGAGCCAAGGGTTGCAGCGGGTGGAAAAATCCCATTAAACCAGACGAATCGGCTCGAAGCAATCGATGATCGGATTCAGTTTCACCCATCTTCACCACCTTGATTTCAAACTGGCATCTCTGATTCAGAAGCACCTGACACACCTCAAAACCATTACATTTCCCTATTCAAGATCATGCCAAACGGCCTCTTCATCGTCATCGAGGGCATCGACGGCACCGGCAAGTCCACCCAGGCGCGCAGGCTTGGGGAGTGGTTTGAAAACCATGGCCGCGGGGTGGTGATCAGCCGCGAGCCGACGGATGGACCGTGGGGGAGGAAACTGCGCGAATCCGCCGCCACCGGCAGGCTCTCGCTGCAGGACGAGCTGCAGTATTTCCTCAACGACCGCCGCCAGCACGTGGAGGAGGTCATCGCGCCCGCGCTGGCTGCGGGCAAGGTCGTCATTCTCGACCGTTATTATTTCTCCACCATGGCCTATCAGGGCGCGCGTGGTTTCGACCCTGCGGAGATCCGCCGGATGAACGAGCGCTTCGCACCCGTGCCGGACCTGCTGCTCATCCTCGATCTGGATGTGGACACCGCACACGGCCGCATCGGCCGCCGCGGCGATTCGACCAACGAGTTTGAAAAGCACGAGAGCCTCACGCGCTGCCGCGGGATTTTCCTCTCTCTCAAGGACGAGCCGTTCGTCCGCGTGATCGATTCCAACGCGCCGCTTGATGAGGTGGCCGAGCGGATCCGGCGGGCGGTGGAGCAGGCTTTGTGAAAATCAGATTTTTCCCAGCACCTCCCCGACCACCGTGAGCGTGTCGTCGAGGTCGGCCTCGGTGTGGGCGAGCGAGAGGAAACCGGTCTCGTAGGGACTGGGCGCGAGGTAGATGCCTTTCCCCAAACAGCCCCAGAAGAACTTTTTGAAGAACTCGAGATTCTGCTTCATCACATCGGAGACATTGACGATCTCGCGGTCGGTGAAAAACAGGCAGAACATCGAGCCGCTGCGGTTGAGGCGGTGCGGCACGCCCTTCTCAGTGAGCAGCGCGCGCAGGCCGGTCTCGAAGTGCGCGCCGAGTTGTTCAAGGCGCGGGAAGCCGGATGGTTTCTCCAGCTCGCGGAGCTGGGCCAGGCCGGCGGCCATGGCGAGCGGGTTGCCGGAAAGCGTGCCGGCCTGATAGACCGGGCCGTCGGGCGCCAGCATGTCCATGACGTCGGCCCTGCCCCCGAAGGCCCCCACCGGCAGGCCTCCGCCGATCACCTTGCCGAAGCAGCTGAGGTCCGGCGTCAGGTTTTCCAATCCCTGCACCCCCGCCCTGCCGAGGCGGAAGCCGGTCATGACCTCGTCGAAAATCAACAGCGCGCCATGTTTCTTGGTGATCGAGGAAAGCAGATCGAGATAACCGGGTTTCGGAAACACGAGGCCCGCGTTGGCCGGGTAGGATTCCACGATGATGGCGGCGATCTCCTCCCCGCGGGCGGCGAACAGGTTTTCCAGCGCTTCCGGATCGTTGTAGGGCAAGACCAGGGTTTGCCCGGCAAACGCCTTTGGCACTCCGGCGGAATCCGGCTCGCCATGGGTCAGCGCGCCGGATCCGGCCGCAACCAGCAGCGAATCACTGTGACCGTGGTAACACCCGTCGAACTTCACGATCAGGTCGCGCCCGGTGAAGCCGCGCGCGAGACGGATGGCCGACATCGTCGCCTCGGTTCCCGAGTTGCACATCCGCACTTTCTCCACCGACGGCACCCACTCCGTGACCGTGCGCGCCATTTCCACCTCGAAAGGATTCGGGATGCCGAAGGAAACGCCGCTCTTGGCCACCTCATGGATCGTGTTGGTGATCACCACCGGCGCGTGGCCGAGGATGTTCGGCCCCCATGAGCCGATGAAATCGATGTAGGTCTTGCCATCGACATCCTCGATCCGGCAGCCGTGCGCCTTGCGCACGAAAAACGGTTCGCCGCCGACGTTGCGGAACGCCCGCACCGGGGAATTGACCCCGCCCGGAATCAGGGTCTTGGCGAGGGCGAACATCTTTTGCGAGAGCGGACCGGGCGCGTGCATGGGGCGATTGTGGACCGGAAATCCGCCCCGGCCAACCGCGAAGCTGCGCCCGCGAGCCGATCCTCGGAAAATCCGCATTCCGTTTTTCCAAATCCCCGCTATCTTGCGCGACATGAGACCGGCCGTCCCGCTGCTCGTCGCTGCATTGGTTTTTCCCGCCTCCGCGGAAATCAAGCGGCAGAACCGCAAGTCGCTGCTCGATTCCGAGCCCGGCGTGGTTTACCTCCAGAAACCGGATGAACAACCCATCGAGCTCAAGGTCGTCAAGGACGCCCCGGTCTTCTCCGACAAGGAGGGCAAACACCGGCTCGGCACGCTCAAGGCCGGACAAACCGTGCGGATCGAGGCGCTCACCGACCGCATCTACCGGGTGCGCGGCCGCGGCACGCGCGACGGCATCGCCGGCTGGGTCGGGCCATGGGCGTTCTCCTCGCCGGACCCGCGCTTCGTCGAGCACCTCAAGGAGTTCTATCAGCGCCAGATCCAGGTGCAGGCGCTCATCGAGGCGAAACAGGTCGCCGTGGGCATGACACTCGACGAAGTGTTGCAGTCACGCGGCAAGCCGACCAAGACCAGCGTGCGGAAAACCGGCGCGAGCGAGTCCGGCCGCTGGGAATACATCGATTACGAGGAGGTGAAACACTACATCACCCGCGTCGATCCGCTGACAGGCGCGGTCTACCGCCAGCTCTCGCATGTCACGCAGGAGGAAAAAGGCCGCACCGATGTGGAGTTTGAAAACGCGGTTGTCACCGCCATCGAGGAGAGCGAAAGCCGCCGCGGCGGCAATGTCCGCATCGTGGTGCCGCCGCTGGTTTTCGGATGGTGACGCATGGAGCGGAGACGCTTGAGGCTTGGCACGCAGAAAGCGGTGCGGCAGGCTCACGGCATGTTCGACCCCGCCCGCTACGACGGCCGCATGCCCTACCGGCGCTGTGGAGACTCCGGACTGCTGCTGCCCGCGGTCTCGCTCGGGCTGTGGCACAACTTCGGCGCGGTGGATGATTTCGAGGAGGCCCGCCGCATCCTGCGCCGCGCCTTCGACCGCGGCGTCACCCATTTCGACCTCGCCAACAACTACGGCCCGCCGCCCGGATCCGCCGAGGAAAACACCGGCCGCATCCTCGTCAGCGACTTCATCTGCCACCGCGACGAACTGGTCATCTCCACCAAGGCCGGACACGACATGTGGCACGGCCCGTATGGCGCCAACGGCTCGCGCAAACACCTGCTCGCATCCCTCGACCAATCACTCAAACGGCTGCGCATCGATTACGTCGATATCTTCTACTCGCATTGCCCGGACCCGCATACGCGGCTTGAGGAAACCATGTCGGCCCTCGCCACCGCCGTCCAAAGCGGCAGGGCGATCTACGCCGGCCTCTCGAAATACCCGCTCAAACGGCTCAGGAAAGCCGTGAAAATCCTCAGGGAAATGGGCGTGCGCTGCCTGATCCACCAGCCGCCATACTCCATTCTCGAGCGCGGCGTCGAGAGCGAGGGCACCCTCGCATGGCTGGAGGAGGAAGGCATCGGATGCATCGGCTTCAGCCCGCTGGCGCAAGGCATGCTCACCGCCAAATACCTCGATGGCATCCCCGCGGAATCCCGCGCCGGGCGCCCCGAAGGATTTCTCCAGACCGGGCAGGTGGAGTCCCGCCTCGCCCAAATCCGCGCGCTCAACGACCTCGCCGCGGCCCACGGCATGCCGCTCCACCATCTCGCCATCCGCTGGACCCTGCGCTCACCCGCAATCACTTCCTCGCTCATCGGCGCGCGCAACGTCGCCCAGCTCGATGACATTCTCGACTCGCTGCACGCCCCAGAACCGGACACCGCGCTGCTGGAGGCCATCAATGCGCTCGCCCCGGCACCATGATCCGGCGCTCAGCCGCGGCACGGTTCCCAAAGCATCCGGATTTCACTCTCGTCGAGGACCCTCCATCCACCGGGCTCCAGATCGGGCGCGCTGAACCGCCCGATCGCCACGCGGATCAACCGCAGCGTGGGAAACCCGATGGCGGCGGTCATCCGCCGCACCTGGCGGTTCTTGCCCTCGACCATCGCGATTTCCAGCCAGCAGGTGGGAATGTGTTTGCGGCAGCGCACCGGCGGAACGCGCGGAGGCACAGCGGGCGCGGGATCGAGCAGTCGCGCGCGACAGGGCAGCGTGCGGTGCCCGCGGATCAACAGACCGCCCCGCGAGAGACGGGACAGCGCCTCTTCATCCGGCACCCCATCGACCTGCACATGATATGTCCTCGGATGGGCGCGCACCGGATCCAGCAGGCGGTGGTTGAATCCCGGCTCGTCACTCAGCAGCAGCAGCCCCTCCGAATCCATGTCCAGCCTGCCGACCGGATAGACACCAGCGGGAAACCCGGCATCCGCCAGTGTGCGCTGGCCGGGCTTGTCCGGCGTGAACTGGCAGAGCACGCCGTATGGCTTGTGATGCGCGATGACCACGGTGGCGATGCCTCGCAGCGGGTTGAAACGAAAAACGCCCGCTGGCGCGGGCGTGGGGTTGAGGGGTGATGATGCGGGCCGCGATCGCGCGCGGCCCGCACCGGAAACACGGATGCTCAGAGAGCCATGTCCTTGAGCTTCTTGAGCGGGCGGATCTTGACGGCGGTGGTGGCCGGCTTGGCCTTGAACATCACTTCCTCCTTGGTGAAGGGGTTGATGCCCTTGCGTGCCTTGACGGCGGGCTTGCGGACGGTGGAGATCTTGAGCAGGCCGGGGAGCACGAACTCGCCGACGGCGTTCTTCTTGATGTGGGCCTCGATGACATCGCCGAGACTGTCGATCACCGCGGCGACCTGCTTGCGTGAAAGCTCGGTGTCGGTGGCGATTTGATCGACGATCTGGGTCTTCGAGAGCCTGTCCTTAATGGGTGTGATTTTCTTAGCCATGAAGCGGATGCTTGTGAAGCCGGCCCGGCTTGTCAAGGCCCCGGGCGGGATTTCTGATGGAAAAATCCGGTGGTTTCCCCGCTCCGGAACCGATGGCCGGACCACCGGATGGAAAACCTTGCCTCGGATGGAATTGGATACGAGCGTGCGGGCGACCTTGAGCACCACCCGCAACGTCCGACTCACCGCCATCGTCGCCATGACCGCAGACCGCGTGATCGGCCGCGGCGGCAGCCTGCCATGGCACCTGCCGGAGGATCTCGCGTTCTTCAAACGCAGCACGACCGGACACCCGGTGGTGATGGGGCGCAAGACCTGTGAATCGATCGGCCGCCCGCTGCCGCGGCGCCGCAACATCGTGCTCACCCGCGATCCCGCATGGTCGGCGCCGGGCGTGGAGGTGATCCACCGGCCGGAGGAGCTGGAAGAACTGCCGGGGCTGGACGGGCGGGTCTTCATCATCGGCGGGGCAGAAATCTACCGGGTCTTCCTGCCCGCGACGGAGGAGCTGCTGGTCAGTCATGTGTTCGAGCCGCACGCGGGCGATACACATTTCCCGGAGTTTGCCGCGGAATTCACCCCCTCCCCGCCACTGGAGAGTCATCCGGATTTCGAGGTGAGACGCTGGCTGCGGCGGAGCGTGATGCCGGCCGCGCCTCAGCCCGCGATGACGTATCTGGCGTCGAAGTAAGAGAGCGCCTGCAGTTCGCCATCGGCATTCTCGTAAAGGATCACCACATAGTTTCCCGGGGTGTCCGGCGAGATGTGCGTGAGCAAGCGGTCACCGCTGCGCACCATCATCTCGGCCCTGCCGCCACGGATTTCGGTGGTGGTGATTTTCATGCGCTTGGCGAAGATGCGGGTGGGCCGCTCGCTGCCTTCGATCACCAGATCCACGGGTGTGTCCTCGGCGCGGCAGACCGAGATCATGGAAACCCCGTAGCCGCGCTCCAGACCCTGCTGCTTGAGCCGCAACAGCCGGATCACCCAGCGCGGCGGTTCATCCTCCTTCTTTTCCGGGAGCCGCTCGGCGAAGGCGATCACCGTGACGGTTTCCCCGATGCCGAGACGAAGCTGGGTGCTGCCCGGCTCCACCCCGGTCTTGCGCACCCCGATCGCGAGCGTGCCCGCCTTCACCGCATAGCCGCCGGTGGTCTGGCCCAGCGCGTAGCCGTCGGAAAAGATGCTCGATCCGTCGATCAGGAAATCCGCATTGCCGGTTCCGGGAGAGACCGCGTTGACGATGCGCACGAAGCCGATCTCCGGACGCGCGCCGCTTTGGGCGGTGACGGGAGCGGCGGCTGCAAGCAGGAACAGCAGGATGTTAGAAATCGTTTTCATGAAGAACGCGGAGGAGGAAGTTCGAGGGTTCGTGCGTGCCGTCCGGTTTGCGCTCACCCGGATCGGCGAAGACATTGAAGGCCTTGCGGACTTCCGCGAGCACCACCGGTTTGGCGGTGGTGCTTGTGGTGGGGGCCACTGCCTGCGCCACCACCCAGACGCGGAAATTGCGGGAGCGCACGGTGGACGCCTCGAACACCCTGGCGAAGGTTTCCTCCGCGCCGGAGTCGGTCCATTGCAGCACCGGAAAGCCGGTTGCGGTGTAGCCTGCGAAAAGCCGCGCGTTGCCGAAGACATGGTTGGTGGTTCCGCCGGATGTCTCGCGGACGTTCGCCAGCTCCGCGCCGCTGGCATAAGGACGCGATGCGATGATCGCGTCCGCAATGCGGTCGGCCGCCGCCGTGATGTCCGGCACGGCGGGCGATCCGGTCGGGTTGAGCTTCTGCACCTGCGGGTAGCGGCGCCCGTTTGCCGAGTCATGCGCATCCCTGACGAAACGTCGCATTTCCGGATCCTGCCGCAAACGGCCGGCGATGAGTTGGCGCAGCGCGGGCTTGGACGCGGTGTTGAGATTCAGGTGGCCGTCGATTTCCGCGACCGGGCCTTCGCGCTCGCTGGCATCATCCGAGCGCGACCTGCCGGTGTGGAAAAGATCGAGCAGCTGTGCCGCGCGCATGCCGGGTTTGTCGAATCCAGGGTGCTCCGGCCGGCCGACACGCAGCGTGTTGCCACCGCCGTAGTCGCTGCTCGAAGGACTGGTGGCGAGCACATCACCCCATGCTGTGCCTGGCGTGTTCACGGTGTTTGTGGTGGCCCGGACCTGCCACATCACCGGATCATATGTGCGGCCGAGTTCGGTCGCGCTGTAGAAGCGCCCGAGGTTCGAGAGCCGCACCGGAGCCTCCTCACGACCCAGCGCAAGACTTGGCATCTGGGTGAAAAATCCGGGCGCTTCCGGCTCGACGCGATGGTCATCGGTGAAAGCCGCGGAGGTGTATCCGATGAGGCCGTGGACATTGGCGGAACC